>JABSRS010000137.1 GCA_013214885.1 Gammaproteobacteria bacterium | reverse complement strand
CGGAATAAGTTGTGGAAATTTTTTTAGTTGGTGGCGCGATACGCGATAAATTACTAAATATTGAAGTCAAAGATCGCGACTGGGTGGTGGTTGGCGCTACGCCACAGCAATTATTAGCCAAAAACTATCAACAAGTTGGTAAAGACTTTCCTGTTTTTTTAAACCCAAAAACTAAAGAAGAATACGCCCTCGCCCGCACCGAGCGAAAATCTGGTCATGGCTATACTGGCTTTGAGTGTTATAGCGCACCAGATGTCACCCTTGAGGACGACTTAATTCGCCGCGATTTAACCATTAACGCCATCGCTCAAGCCGACAATGGTCAGTTATTTGATCCCTTTAATGGCCAACAAGATTTAAACGACAAGATACTACGGCATATTTCCCCCGCGTTTAGTGAGGATCCGTTGCGGGTACTTCGCGTTGCCCGTTTTGCCGCACGATTTGCCCATCTGGGCTTCACTATAGCGCCTGAAACAATGCTGCTAATGAAAGAGCTAGCGAACAATGGCGAACTCGCTCATTTGACTCCAGAGCGCGTTTGGAGCGAAATGGCTAAAGCACTAGATTCGCAACAGCCACAGGTATTTTTTCAAGTGTTGCGCGAGGCCAATGCACTTTCCGTGCTACTCCCTGAGATTAATAACTTATTTGGTGTGCCTAACCCTGCCAAATGGCACCCCGAAATCGACTCGGGGATCCACACGCTAATGGTGGTTGAACAAGCGGCCAAACTGACTAAGGATCCTGTCGTGCGTTTTGCCGCATTAGTTCATGACTTAGGTAAAGCGCTAACGCCCCCTGAAAAATGGCCATCTCATCATGGTCACGGTCAAAGTGGATTGCGGTTAATCACCGAGTTAAGTTTACGACTGCGGGTGCCTAATCAACATAAAGAGTTGGCATTGTTAGTCAGTGATCATCATTGCAAAATTCACCGCTGCGAAGAACTGCGCAAAGACACGGTTATTAAACTGTTCGATAAACTTGATGTGTGGCGCAAGCCTGAGCGTTATTTGCAGTTTTTACTGGCGTGCGAGGCGGATGCTCGCGGGCGGCTAAATTTTGAAACGGCAGCTTATCCACAATATCAAATCATGCTGAATTATTTTGAAGTGGCTCGTGCCGTCAATGTCCAAACTATTATCAGTGAAGGCATTACTGGTGCGGCAATAAAACCCGCACTATTTCAAGCACGGGTCGCAGCGATTAGCTCTATTGGGCTAAATGGTTAAAAAGATAATTAAGCCGACGCCGAGTAATAAGCGATAAATAACGAATGGCAGCATGCCCATTTTACTAATAACGCTTAAGAAAAAGGTGATGCAGACATAAGCACTGACAAAAGAAAGTACCACGCCATAAGCCATTTCGCTCCAATTAACGACCACGCCCTCGTCTAAAAATCCTAACGAGATATAACCGCCGCTCATAATGATGATGGGGATCGATAGTAAAAACGAAAAACGTGCGGCGCTTTCTCGGGTCATACCAAGCATTAAGCCAGCGGTCATCGTAATACCCGAACGCGAAGTGCCGGGAATAAGTGCCAATGCTTGGGCTAAGCCAATATAAATAGCATTTTTCAGGGTCAGCTTATATTCGTCAATTTGTTGTTTGGCATGGCTATCGGCCCACCACAACAACAAACCAAAACTAATGGTTGTCGCCGCAATAACCCAAGCAGAGCGCAAATATATTTCGATCAAGTCTTTAGCAAACAATCCGACTAAGCCTGCTGGAATGGTCCCAACAATAATCCACCACGCCAGACGCGACTCACCAGAATGTTTACCAGCAAGCGATCCGAACCACGCTTGCAATAAGGTCACCACCTCACGACGAAAGTAGATCATAACCGCGAGTAAAGTCCCAAGATGTACCGCTACATCAAACGCTAGCCCTTGATCGTTCCAGCCCAATATTTTTGAAGGTAAAATTAAATGTGCCGAACTTGAAATCGGTAGGAACTCGGTAAAGCCCTGAATTAACGATAAAATAATTATTTCTAACATTGACATTATTGATCACTTCCTTGCCAGTCAAAATCGATTGCCCACAGCGGCTGTGATGATTGCTCAAAACTGCTCCACAAGGCTTGATATGTTTCATTGCGAGTTGGGTGCATCAAATCCGGTGCAATGGAGGCCAATGGCCATAATACGAATGCATTTTTGTCAATTTCATCGCGCGGTAACACCACTGGCGATGTCACGACTAAATCGTCATACAATAGTAGATCTAAATCTAAGGTGCGGGAGCTAAATTTCTTGGCACTGCGATCACGACCATTAGCCACTTCAATTTGACGCAGCAAGGTCGTCACCTCGCCAATCTCTAATGATGTGGTAGCGCTGCACACTAGATTGTAAAAATTACTACCATCAAAACCAACCGACTCACTTTCAAAAACAGACGATAGATTGATTGATCCGAACGCTGTTACCAACTGAGCAACGCCTTGGCGAATATAACGTTCTTTTTCAATATTACTGCCAATACTAATAAAAATAGTCGCCATTAGCCTTTAACGCCTCGTTCAATGGTTACTCCAACCCCTGCCGCATTAGCAACGGCGTCAGGCTTGTGGACCGTAAGTTTGAGCCAACTAATTGCAAACTCAGTTAACAACATGCTGGCAATACGCTCAGCAACTGTTTCGATTAGCTCAATTTTCTGCTCGGCCAACCAATCAGTAATTCGAGAAGAAACAGTCGCATAATCAAGAGCTTTAGTTAAGTCATCTTCCAACGCTGGGGCTTTATTATCCCAGGCCATTTCAAGATCAATTAACAACGTTTGCTTAATTGTTTTTTCCCAATCATAAGCACCAATGGTTGTTTCGACTTTTAATTGCTTGATAAAAACTATATCCATAACGGCTCTCAATTTAGTGTTACTACGGCCGACAAGATGGTCGGATACCTTTATTGCACTCGCAAGCGTATGATAGTGCCATATAATTTAAATGAGTAGTCCTTGAAATTAAACTACTTATCAAAACGATATTTGTATTTGCGCGCTAATATAGCTTATATTGACCAAGGAAAACAGCCACCACATGCTTAGGAATTGTGTACAACTATGATCGCGTTAACTTTTTTAATGGTGATCTTTGCTTATTTAGCGGGGTCATTATCGAGTGCGATAATAATCGCTCGGCTCTATAAATTACCAGATCCCCGTAAAAATGGCTCGGGTAATCCTGGAGCCACCAATATTTTACGCATTGGCGGTACGCGTCCTGCCGTGCTTGTTTTGGTGGGCGACGTCATCAAAGGAACGATTCCTGTTTGGTGTTCGTACTTTATTGGCCTTGAGCCAATTAGCTTAGGTATTGTGGCCATCGCGGCATGCTTGGGTCATATATTCCCAATATTTTTTGAATTTAAAGGTGGCAAAGGGGTAGCTACAGCCTTAGGTGCCATGCTACCAATCGGCTTAGATTTAACGGGGATGTTGTTTGCTAGCTGGGTGGTCATGGTGATTATTACTGGTTATTCGTCTGCTGCCGCCATCCTCATAGCAAGCCTGGCACCAGTATTAACCTATTTTATTAAGCCGCAATATACCATTCCAGTGGCAATGCTTGGCTTACTAATTATCATTAGGCATCAACCTAACATCATCCGATTATTTAAAGGTGAAGAGCCTAAAGTTTGGCAGAAATTCAAACGGAAAAAATAGCAGCGATCGCTGCTATTTGTCTATATGCAACCCTACACTGCAGGCAAGGTATCCATTGGCCAACGCGGCACCGCTGAAATCTCTAACCCAACAGTTTGATTGGCTTTTAAGCGCTGCATCCCAGCGTAGGCGATCATCGCGCCGTTATCAGCACAGAACTCGTGACGAGGATAAAACACTTCGCCACCGCGTGATTTCATCAGCTTTTCTAATTGCTCGCGTAAATGGCTATTAGCACTCACTCCACCCGCGATAACAAGACGTTTCAGTCCAGTTTCTTTAAGTGCACGTTTACATTTAATCGCTAGGGTATCAACCACCGCATCTTCGAAAGCGCGGGCAATATCTGCCTTGGTTTGCTCGTCACAAACACCATCAACAGATTCTGCCGCAATAGTATTAGCGGCAAATGTTTTTAAACCACTAAAACTAAAATCTAACCCTGGGCGGTTGGTCATCGGACGTGGAAAGGTGAAACGTGAACTATCTCCCGTTTCTGCCATTTTAGCTAAACGCGGTCCACCTGGGTAATCGAGACCTAATAATTTTGCTGTTTTATCAAACGCTTCACCTGCGGCATCGTCGACCGATTCGCCGAGCAAAGTATAGCGACCAATACCGTCAACTCGAACCATTTGGGTGTGACCACCCGACACCAATAGGGCAAGGAATGGAAAATCTGGTTTATTTTCCTCCAGCATCGGTGCCAATAAATGACCTTCCATGTGATGAACCGCAACCGCTGGTTTATTCCAAGCATAAGCCAATGAACGCCCAACCGATGCACCAACCAATAAAGCGCCAACCAAGCCTGGACCCGCGGTAAAAGCCACGCCATCAATATCATCAGCGGTGCAATTTGCTTCTTTTAATGTCTGACGAATCAATGGGATAATCTTTCTTGAGTGATCTCTTGATGCCAGCTCTGGTACCACTCCACCGTAGTCAGCATGCAGCTCGACCTGACTATATAGTTGATGGGCTAGTAAGCCTTCTTGATCGTCATAAATGGCAATCCCAGTCTCATCACAAGAGGTTTCAATTCCTAAAATACGCATTAAATATCATTTCAAACAAATATAAGTTGAGTCAATTGTACTATATCGGCAAAATAATTGGCAATATTGCAGAAATAATTTGCAGCAAGGCATGATCTTTCTTTACAATAGGGTCAGGTTCGGATTAAAATGTCGCACCAAAATTTGACAGCCCTGCAACATTATTTATTGCAATTGGCTTATATGAAACAACCTTCGAGGTGAAAGGCAAATGCCAATAGTTAAAGTTAGAGAAAACGAACCATTTGACGTAGCACTACGTCGCTTCAAGCGCTCTTGTGAAAAAGCAGGAATCCTATCTGAAGTACGTAGTCGTGAGCACTATGAAAAGCCAACGACTGCTCGTAAGCGTGCTAAAGCAGCAGCTACAAAGCGTCTAGCTAAAAAATTGAGCCGTGAAAACGCTCGTCGCGTTCGTATGTACTAAGAATTAGTCGACTATGAATCTAAATGAGCAACTAAGAGACCAAATGAAAGTTTCTATGCGCGCTAAAGATAAAGAGCGCTTAAAAACGATCAGAATGGCTCTCGCTGCCGTTAAACAACGAGAAATCGATGAGCGCATTACCTTAAACGATGATGACGTTTTAGCCATCTTAGTAAAAATGGTTAAGCAACGCCGCGATGCAGCAAAACAGTTTGAAGATGCAAATCGTCAAGATTTAGCTGACATTGAATTGCAAGAGATCACAGTGATTGAGGAATTTTTACCGAAACCACTGACTAGCGACGAAGTCGATAGTTTGATTAAAGCTGCAATTGAACAAGCAGGTGCAACTTCAATGCAAGAGATGGGGAAAGTCATGGCTATCCTCAAACCTCAGGTTCAAGGTCGTGCTGATTTGGGCAAGATTAGTGGCTTAATTAAAGCAGCCTTTTCTGCCTAAGTACTGTACTTTTTAGTACAATACATACGCGTAAACAAGCCGTGCCTAGCGCGGCTTGTTTGTTTGGATCTTTTGTTAATAAATTCGTTCTAACTCCCCCTTGATTATCCATCTAGTCCTGCGTTATTCTTATCATAATTACGTATTTTTTTAGCCTCAAACGGCAACTCGAGATCTTGAAGTATGGCTGGTTTAATCCCGCAAAATTTTATCGATGACCTAATTTCCCGCACCGACATAGTCGATTTGATCGATGGCCGAGTCAAACTCAAAAAAGCGGGTAAAAGTTATGTCGCCTGCTGCCCATTTCATGGCGAAAAAAGCCCTTCGTTCCACGTCAGTCAAGACAAGCAGTTTTATCATTGCTTTGGCTGTGGGGCCAGCGGCAACGTTAGTTCGTTTTTAATGGAATATGACCGACTTGATTTTCCTGATGCCGTCGATGAATTAGCGGGTATTTACAACCTCGACGTCCCCAGAGAAGACTCTGGAAATGAGAAAAAAAGCGCTCAACAATACTCAATCGACAAGCAAAAAAAACTCGACTACTACGAGTTAATGGCGCAAGTTGAGCAGTATTATCGCCAGCAATTACAAAGCAACAAAAATAGCAAAGACGTAATCGATTATTTAAAAAATCGTGGCTTGAGCGGTGAAATAGCCAAACGCTTTGGTATTGGCTATGCACCTGATGACTGGCAAGAAGTTAAAGATAAATTCGGCAAAGGGTTCCAACACGAAAACCAGTTATTAGAAACTGGGGTATTAATTAAAAACGAAAAAGGTCGAGTCTACGATCGTTTTCGTAATCGCGTGATGTTTCCGATCCGCGATCGACGCGGCAGGGTCATTGGCTTTGGTGGCCGCGTACTTGATGACACCACGCCAAAATATTTAAACTCGCCAGAAACCCCAATATTCCATAAAGGCTCAGAGTTATACGGTTTTTTCGAGGCCAAACAGGCCAACCGTGACTTAAAACGGCTGTTGGTGGTCGAAGGTTATATGGACGTCGTGGCATTAGCGCAAAATGGTATTAGCTGGGCAGTGGCGTCTTTGGGCACGGCAACTACCACCGAACAAATTCAGTTAATGTTCCGTAATGCCAATGAAATCATCTGTTGTTATGACGGTGACCGCGCGGGTCGCGAAGCTGCATGGCGTACGCTACAAAACTCATTGCCGCACCTCCAAGACGGTCGTCAAATAAAATTCATGTTCCTACCCGATGGCGAAGACCCCGATTCAATGGTCCGAACTCTGGGTGAACAAAAGTTTATTGAATTAGTTGAACAAGCAAAACCGCTGTCACAATTCTTATTTGAAAATTTATTAAGCCAAGTCGAAATGGACTCGGAAGATGGTCGCTCGACGTTGGCTAAATTAGCCCTACCCTTGGTGAGCAGCATTGCCGACGGCGTTTTTCAGCAAATGATGAAAGAAAAGCTGGCCAAATACCTTGGGCTGGAAGCTGACTCGCTCAATCGATTTATTCAGCAAGATAAACCAACACAGGCCAAGCAGAAGCGTAAAGAGGCCAAACGCGGCTCCATTGTGCGCCAAGCTATTGGTTTACTGATCCAGCATCCGAGTCTAGTCAAAGCAATTAGTGACATCCCAGAATTAAGCCAAATTAAAATTAAAGGCACTGGTTTATTGCAGACCCTGATTAATCAGGTCCGTCAACAACCAGAAATCACTTCACCTCAGTTACTCGAACGGTGGCGCGGCACCCCAGAATACCCGTCCTTATTAAAGATGGCCGCTTGGGAACATGATGTCGAGAATGACAATCTTGAGCCACAATTCATTGATACCATCATTGAAATAATCAATAAACATTTAGAATTAAGACTGGAGCAATTGGCGCATAAATCACGAGTTGATAAATTAACCAGTGAAGAACGTCAAGAATATGCACAATTAATCCAAAATGAACGTTAACAAAACTAGCTGCTTTCGTTCAAACGCGTTATAATTAATCCTTTGCAACTTTTAATAGTTGTTCTTTTGTCGTCATTTATAGTGGGTAATGATCTATGGAGCAAACCTCTCAGTCTCGTTTAAAACTTCTAGTCACCAAAGGTAAAGAACAAGGCTATTTAACCTATGCCGAGGTTAACGACCACTTACCTTCTGACATGGTCGATTCAGATCAAATTGAAGACATCATCCAAATGCTAAATGATATGGGTATTCAAGTGTTCGAAACAGCACCTGATCAAGATACCTTAATGATGTCAGAAAATAGTACCGATGAAGATGCCGCAGAAGCTGCCGCTCAAGTATTAGCCACTGTTGAAAGTGAAATTGGTCGTACTACCGATCCTGTTCGTATGTACATGCGTGAAATGGGTACCGTAGAACTACTAACCCGTGAAGGCGAAATTGTTATCGCCAAGCGAATCGAAGAAGGGATCAAGCAGGTTCAAGTCTCTGTTTCTGATTACCCAGCAGCGATTAGCTCGTTACTTGATCAATACGATCGTTATGAAGCAGAAGAAATTCGTCTAACGGATATCATCACCAAATTCATCGATCCTAATGAAGATGAATTTACAGTCAACACCG
>JABSRS010000136.1:2061-8213 GCA_013214885.1 Gammaproteobacteria bacterium | reverse complement strand
CTTCTTTGTCTTCCTGCATGTCTTTGTTATAGGCGAGTGGCAGTGCTTTTAGTGTCATCATCATGCCGCTGAGTGCGCCAAAAACTCGGCCAGTCTTACCACGAATCAGCTCTAAGGCATCAGGGTTTTTCTTTTGCGGCATCAATGATGATCCCGAAGTAACGTTATCGGCCAACTCAATAAAGCCAGCTTCACCAGAGTTATAGAAAATCAGATCTTCAGCCATTCGAGATAAATGCATCATTGAGATGCTGGCATCGGATAATAGCTCTAAAACGTGGTCACGATCAGACACTGAGTCCAAGCTATTATGGGTTGCTTGCTTAAAACCTAGGTCACGGGCTAGCGCGTGACGGTCAATCGGATAAGCAGTACCAGCCAACGCTCCAGAGCCAAGAGGACAACGATCTAAACGCTCGGCAGTATCACGCATCCGACTTAAATCACGGTCAAACATTTCGACATAAGCCAAACACCAGTGGCCAAAGCTTATTGGTTGGGCACGTTGTAAATGGGTGTAACCAGGCATGACCGTGTCTTGCTCACGAATGGCCAAGTCGAGTAAAGCCTGCTGTAATTTAACAATTAACTCGCTCAAATCAACCGCTTGCTCTTTACACCACAACTTAAGGTCAGTCGCAACTTGGTCGTTACGACTACGGCCTGTATGAAGTTTTTTGCCAAGATCTCCGACTTTTTTAATCAACTCGAGCTCAACCCAACTATGAATGTCTTCGGCATCACTGAGTAATATTTGTTTGGGATCATTAGCTACTGAATCGCCAAGCTCTACCAGGGCAGCTTCTAGTCTTATTTGCTCGTCTTTGGTTAATACATTGACTTGAAATAATGCGCGTGACCAACTGATCGAGCCGATAATATCTTGCTTAGCCAGACGATAATCAAATCTTAATGAATCATTAAATGATTTAAACCTGTCATCAGCGGCCTGTGAAAACCGTCCACCCCATAGTGCTGCCATTGTCTTTCCTCACGTATTGCTGACTCATCATTGCGAGTCTTAAATTATTTATAAGTTGCCAAGTAATGTAATCATTACAGCATTTTGGGCGTGCATTCTGTTCTCGGCCTGAACCAACACCAACGATTTTTCACCATCAAAAACTTGCTGGGTCACCTCTTCACCGATATGCGCAGGCTGACAATGCATAAAGAAGTTAAGTTGCAATGAATCCATCAGTTGCTGATTTACCTGATAAGGCGAAAATTTAGCTTCAATATCTTGCAAAGATACATTGTCACCCATTGAAATCCAGGTATCGGTATAAACAGCATCCGCACCTTGAGCGGCAGTTAGCTCGGTTGATAACACCAGTGAACCGCCATGCTGTTTGGCAATTTCTTGAGTTTCTTGGACCACCTTACCATCAGGGAAATGCCCTTCAGGACAAATCACCACCATTTCACTGCCAGCTAAAGCTGCTGCGATCATCAGCGAATGAGTCACGTTATTACCATCACCGATATAGACCAATTTAATCTTACTCAAATCATCAAACTGTTCAGCCAATGCCAAAAAGTCAGCCAGTGCCTGACACGGATGGTACATATCACTGAGCGAATTAATCACCGGCACCGTGCCAAATTCAGCCAATTGTTCAACTGTTTTATGACTAAATGTTCTGGCAA
Organism: Gammaproteobacteria bacterium; assembly: GCA_013214885.1. GTDB lineage: Bacteria > Pseudomonadota > Gammaproteobacteria > Enterobacterales > Psychrobiaceae > Psychrobium. Next base: position 6,563 of record JABSRS010000136.1, on the reverse strand, counting down.
CAATGCCATCGGCCCAACAAGAAATATTCTTAGCAAAATCAGCTACTGATTCACGCTTGCCCAACGCACCGTTGTTTTGATCAAGATAAACACTGTGACCGCCGAGCTTGGCAATCCCAATATCAAAACTAACCCGGGTTCGTAACGATGGTTTTTCGTAAAGCGTCACTAAGCTTTTTCCAGCAAGGGCCTGACTAAATTGAGCAGGATTGGTTTTAACTTGTTTTGCCAAATCGATCAGGGCCAAAAACTGCTGCTGAGTTAGATCTTTTAAAGTTAAAAAGTGCGATAGTTTTTCCATAATAGTAGCTTCTTTTCCTAACAGTAATTCGGTTTAATGGTGGTGCCACAGGCATTACCATCGATTAATTGAAGTAATTGCGCTGGCTCTTTCCAACTCGCAATAACAATTGAATCATTGAGTTGTTGCGCCGTATCAAAAGCAGCGTCAACTTTGACCATCATCCCACCCACAATGACATTTCCTGCTACCAATTGATCAGCGTATGCTCTTGATAATTGACTAATTAACTGTTTGTCACCATCTAAAACACCAGGTACATCTGATAATAAAACCAATTTAGCTCCTAGCAGCTGCGCTATCACTTGAGCCCCTAAATCGGCGTTAACATTAAGTAAGTTACCACCGTCATCGTTAGCAATAGAACTTATAATCGGTAAATAATTTTTGGCCATCAACATGGTTAATAACGTGTTTTCTTGCACTTGACACTCACCAACCAGACCTAACTTTGGGTCAAGAATATTGGCAGTTACCATATCGCCATCCGCTAAACTCAAACCAACCGCATTGATTTTATTGGCCTTGGCCTGGGCCACCAATTTTTTATTAGCTGCACCAGCAAGGGCGCCGACAATCAAGTCAATTTGGTCAACAGGTGTCACCCGCAAGCCATTAATTTTTTGACTTGCCATGCCCGCTTGTTTGAGCCATTGCTCAACTAAACAACCGCCACCATGAACCAACACCACGGCAATACCCTGCGCCATAATTTTCGCGATCACATTAAACAGTTCGGCCTGAGCATCTTTCGACTCTAAAAGCGCGCCGCCAACTTTAAGTACTAACGGTTGTTTTAACATTTAACGTCCTTGGCTAATCGAGTGAAAAATGAATTAGGATACATTGCAACCCTTGAGCAGCTGCACCTTTGAGCAAGTTATCAATTGCGGCGACCACCACCAAGTGACCACTGTCTTGATCTAACTGCCAAGCAATATCACAAAAAGGGGTGCCGGCGACCTGATCTATTTTTGGCCAGCTATTATCACGCATTCGAACCATCGGTTTATCATCGTATACAGTATAGGCTTGTTTAATCGCTTCGTGATCGGCCTTATCATTAACCTTGACCGTGATTGTCGCCAAAATACCGCGTTTGAAATTGCCCAAATGAGGGGTGAAAATAACGTCAGCACCTAGCTGAGTAGCTATTTCAGGCTGATGGCGATGCCCAAGCACGCCGTATGGAGTCAAACTAACTTCACAGAAACTGTTGGTCATCGTCGCTTTGCGACCAGCACCAGTAACCCCACTAACCGCATTAATCACAGGCCACTGATTTGTATCGAGCAAGTTATTTTCAAATAGCGGCTTAAGTGCCAACAATGATGCCGTTGGGTAACAGCCAGGTACCGCAATCATTTTACTTAGTTTAATCTCGGCTTCGTTCCATTCAGCTAGACCATAGACCGCTTGCTTTAATAATTTTGGGTGGCGATGTTCAAAATCATAAAACTTTGAAATAAATGAAGAATCACTAAAGCGAAATGCGCCTGACAAATCAAAAACACTTAAACCCGCATCATAGAATTGCGCAGCGAGCTGATGACTCACTTCATGACTTGTTGCTAATACCACGGCTTCGTTTTGAACAATAATCCGGCTAATCGCGTCAGGAGTTAACCCTTGCAACTGATGGTCACAAACGCCACTAAGTTGTGGGTAAAGTTCACTGAGCATTTTATTTTTATCTTCACTACCCTGCGACACATAAATACCAGCAAGATTTAACAACGGATGACGCTCTACTAACTGACACATTTCAGCACCGGTATAGCCGCTAGCCCCAATAATAGCAATATTAATCATAATCTTAGATTCACTTCACTTGATTTAACTTATTTGAATTAGTACACAATGTAGGGTGACACAGTAAAAAAGCCGACCAACAATAAACAAAGTTTATCGTCGTCGCAAAGGTGGTGCTTGATTTGAAGAGATGAATTGACTCATTTGCTCTGTTCTAATATTAAAATTTAAGGCAAAATTGCCAACAAGTTCAATATAACCACATAAATATTATTATGCAACTTTATTGCATAATTATTTAACTCACAGGTGCGATATAAGTATGTTCAAGTCTAAAAAAATTGTCATTATCGGTAGTGGTTGGCTAAGTTGGCCTCTCGCTAGACATTTAAACCAGCTCGGCCACCAAGAAATAGCCACCACCACTGATACCTAAAAAGCCCAACGACTCTCTAACGAGTCAGTTAAAGTCATTCAACTAATAAGCAATAATGCCCAACGCCCAGAAATTCTGGACGCGTTAAAAGATTGCGAGATCATGGTTATTGCTATTCCGCCCAAGCGGCAACAAAATGATTACTTTAATCAGTTACAGCAATTACTTAAGCTAGCAGAAAAACTGAAAATTACCAATATTCTGTTTATTAGTTCGACGTCGGTTTATGGTGACCAGTCGGGAATATTGACGGAAGGTTCTGGTACTCAGGCTAAGGCACCCGCTGCGGGTGCAATGGCCCAGTTTGAGCAATTATTATTGTCACCATCTGGTCATAATAATTCAGTATTACGATTGGCGGGATTAATTGATTCGCAGCGCCATCCTGGGCGATTTTTTGCTGGAAAAACCGCGGTCGCTAATCCAGCAGCTGTCGTTAATATGATCCATCAAACTGACTGCATTGGCTTAATCACCAGCATTATTATGCAAAACGCCTGGGGTGAAGTATTGTTAGGGTGTGCACCAAGCCACCCAACACGTCATGAATTCTATCGACAAGGTGCTAGCGCTTTAGGTCTTGAGCCGCCACAGTTTGTTGAATCTGGCGGTGAAAACTCAAAGCTTATTGATGCCAGCCATAGTGCTGAGCGTTTAAGCTATGACTACCAACAGCCGAATTTACTCAAGTGGTTGAACAGCCCTAGGCCGCAATAATTTTTGGTTGCGGCCTAACACCGATCGCATGACAAATTGCATAGCTTAGCTCAGCGCGGTTTAGGGTATAGAAATGAAAGTCTTTAACCCCTTCTTTCGCCAGTACCTTAACCAGATCAATCGAGTTACTCGCAGCAATCATGTTACGAGTCGTTTGATCATCATCTAAACCGTTATACAGTTGATGCATCCATTTAGGAATCGCAACATTAGTGAAACCTGCGAACTTTTGTAATTGCTTAAAATTAGTCACGGGTAATATTCCAGGCACAATATCAACATCGATCCCTGCTGCTAGGGTACGGTCACGAAAACGTAAAAATGTATCAGCATCGAAAAAGAATTGGGTAATAGCTCGGTTAGCTCCAGCATCAACTTTGCGCTTTAAGTTAATAATGTCTGACTGAGCACTGCGCGCTTCGGGATGAGTCTCGGGATATGCAGCAACCGAAATATCAAAGTCAGCAACCTTTTTTAGTCGTGCCACCAAGTCGGCCGCATATATCTGCGGGGCGTGCTTGGCATGCTCAGGAACATCACCACGTAAAGCAACAATACTTTTAATACCTTGCTGCCAATAATCTTTCGCTAAATCATCTAGTTCCTGACCTGTTGCGTCAATGCATGTTAAGTGCGGCGCAGCGATTAACTTAGTCTGTTGCTGAATTTTAGAAATAACTGCATGGGTTCTATCCCGTACACCACTGTTGGCACCGTAGGTAACCGAAACAAAGTTAGGATTTAGACTTTCTAATCTTTTTACGCTATTCCACAATGTTTTTTCCATTTCAGCAGTCGATGGCGGGAAAAATTCAAATGAAACCCCAAGTTGGTTTTTTAAATCATTGGGTAGCTGATTAAAAGACTCGATATGTTGTGCGTGATGAATAGCCATGAGTGCCTCAGAATTTAATTATGGACACCTAGCCGTCCAGACACCCAAATAGTAGCTTGATTAAAAATTAAGTCAATAAAAAAGCCGGTATAAAACAAAATGTTTCATACCGGCTTGTTATATATTATATCGAGCTATTTTATAATCAGCGCTACCTGATCATGGTCTGCTGCTTCTTGCGTTAACTCAGCCATCAATAATGGATTAGTGATTGCCACCGTTTTAGCGACCTCAATACATAATACATTATCGACCACCGACAGACTTATATCACCACTGCGCTGCGCTTGATAGCGCCCAGCAATAATTACCGCCAATCGTAATAGCACAGTTAAATTAAATGCTAATTGTGGTTCGCACCAAGCTTGTTGCGCAAAATGATTATGCTCGATTGGATTTTT
>JABSRS010000136.1:0-2051 GCA_013214885.1 Gammaproteobacteria bacterium | reverse complement strand
CACCAGTACACTAATTAGTTTTTGCTGTTCAATACTAAAGCCAGGCATCGGGCAATGAGACAAGAGATAAGCACCATGGTCATTAGCTCTTAAATAATTAATACTTAAACCAATTTCATGAAGCTGTGCGCTATAATATAACAATTCATCGCAACCATTATCCATTACTGGCCAGTCCTGACAAACCTGCTTAATCAGTGCCTTGGCAACATTCGTAACAGCAGCAGCTTGCTCGCAATCGACCTGATATTGCTGCTGTAAATGATCAATCGAAGTCAACTTTAACTGATTATCTGGAGTCTGCTGTAGCAAAATAGCAATTAATCCTTCGCGCAACGCACCGCCAGATGCAACCATTGACTCGAGCGATAACTCTCTAAAAAGCATGGTTAAAATCGCTAGACCACTGGAAAAAACAGGTTTGCGTTGTTCTTTTAAGCCCTCAATGTCTAAATGGTTAATATGGTTGCAGGCGACGGTCTGGGTGATCAGTAACTCAAGTTTTTCAAGGGTAATCGTCTCATTCAGCCCTTGTGCTTGCAGCACCTCTTGAACAGCTTGAACCGAACCAGATGCCCCAAGAGACAAATGCCATTGATGATCTAAATATTGTGCCCTAACCGCAGACAAGACTGTTGCTGCGCCTTCAATAGCTCGCTCAAAGTTAGATTTCGATAGTGCGCCATTACAAAAATAGCGATCTAACCAGGTGACACAGCCCATATTGAGAGAGTTTAAGACTAATGGCGTTGCACCGTGGCCCAGAATCAACTCAGTACTTGCGCCGCCAATATCAATAATCAAACGTTTACCAGTGCCACTGCTGGTGATTACCATGCCCTGATAAATAAGTTCAGCCTCTTCTTCACCACTAATAATAACGATGGGCAGACCAAGGATTCTATTGGCTTTTTCGGTAAATTTCTCGGCATTGGTCGCTAAGCGTAACGTTGCGGTGGATACCACTTTAATATTTTGCTTAGGGATATTTTGAAGCCTTTCAGCAAACAAGGCTAAACAATCCCAGCCTCGCTCCATCGCTGCATCATCGAGCAAATTATTACAGTCTAAGCCTGCGGCTAATCGCACCTTTCGTTTAACTTTTGCCACGACCCTAGGACGGCCATTAATATTTTGGACCACTAGCATGTGGAAACTATTTGAACCCAAATCGATGGCTGCAAACAAATTATTTGAATTTGACAAACAACATTCCTTACTTGGTTTTCATTTAAAAAAAAGGCACCCTAGTGGGTGCCTTTTTTAGTCAACTTTATGAATATTGACGATCTCGATGGTGGTCACGCTTATGCTGTCCTTTTGGACCATTGTGGCGTTTATTAAAGCTTTTCCCACCCGAGTCTTTACGCGGACGGTGTTGCTTAATTGGCTGTTTAATATCGGTTAAAAGCGCTTCGATTTCGTAGTTACTGACTGGAATTTGATGACCAATGTATTCTTCAATCGCTGGTAAATTCAAGGCAAATTGCTCACAAGCAAAGCTAATTGAATTTCCTTTAGCTCCTGCGCGTCCTGTGCGGCCGATACGGTGAACATAATCTTGCGCATCGTCAGGCAAATCGAAGTTAAACACATGAGTTACATCAGAAATGTGAAGACCTCGTGCTGCGACATCAGTAGCAACTAAAAAATCAAGATCGCCACGAGTAAACTGTTCAAGGATTTTTTGACGTTTCTTTTGTGGCACATCACCCGTTAATAAGCCAACCCGGTGACCATCGGCGGCCAAGTAACCCCAGACTTCTTCACAACGATATTTCATGTTTGAAAAGATAATCGCCTTATCAGGCCATTCTTCTTCGATTAATGTCAGAAGCAGCGGGATTTTGTCTTCATTAGATGGGTAAAAAATTTCTTCTTTAATATTGACTGAAGTTTTTTGCTCAGGTTCAATTTCGATATGCTCTGGATCGGTCATATTATCATATTCGAGCTCGCGGACTTTAAATTAAAAAGTCCCAGAAAAAAACAAATTAAAAAGATCAGACCGCTCAGGCATGAGAGGGAATATATAACGAATATATTTAATA
>JABSRS010000135.1:3332-8254 GCA_013214885.1 Gammaproteobacteria bacterium | reverse complement strand
TGGTCATTGATTGCACAGTGATCGGTGCACCATCACCAATAGGGACGTTGCCAACCATTATTCTTGAAGACTTACGTCTAATAATTGGAGATTCTATTTGCATAATCGTTTATTCCACTCGCACATTAAATTGTGCTGTTTTACCTGTAATAAAGGGAGAAATATCAAATGGTTCTCCTTGATATAATATACTTACCGCGCTGGCGGCACCTAGTGTAACGTCAAATGGCGCAATACCGCTAACCGTAACAGTTTGGCCTGCCTTTTTGATCCCTGACACTAACACTTCATTACTAGCATCAATGAGTTTAACCCAGCAATCATCACTAAAACTAAGCACAATCTGTTGAGTCATTTGATCACTGGCTGACTCAGAGTGAACGGTCGCTGCATTGAATTGAACTTGGCTGGTTTGAAGTACTGGTGTTAACGCGGGTACAATTGCTTGTAGCTCGGCTGAATTTAATGACATTTGGGCAATTATTGGCGGGGATGCGGTTTCTGCCATTTGCACTTGCTCTTGTCGTTGCAACCACCAAATAACGATCATCACCAAAAAACTAAGCATAATCAATATTGTAATAATGTTTAAATAATTATCATATATTTTGGCTTTATAACGATGTGAAAAACTCTGCATTTTTTCACTACTACATTCACTTTGGTATTGCGAATCGAACTTCGCCAGGGCTTGTACTTGCTCTATACCAACAATTTTAGCATAAGCTTTTACGTAACCCTTTCGATAAAGCAAACTGAGCTTAGAGTCGAGCTGGTCATTATCAATCGCCACAATAACTCTGGGGCTTAGACACAGTATATTTGCAATGTCGTCAGCACTCAATTGGCGCTCAACCCGAGCTGTAGCGAGCAGTTGACCAAGGCTTATTGGTGGTTCAGATTGTTCATCACTTAGATCATTCAGATCATTCATCAAAGTTTTTCGCTAAATAATCAGCCGATGCGGTAGATGTTGGGAACTTGGAAACCAGTAAATAACCGAGGGTGGTAACCATTGCCTGATTATTTTGGCTATGTTCTAGTAAAATATTTAACCAGATACTTTCAGGGGTCAACGCATACATTTTTCGATACTTGGTTAATGCTTGTTTCGCTTGGTCAGGTTTGTTTAAATGAATTTCTGCTTTAGCCAAGCCTAACATTGCTCTAGCGCGGTAAGGCTCATATTTAAGCACCACGGTAAAGTGTGTTTGAGCTGCAGCCCAGTTTTTAGCACGTAAAGCACACAACGCAGCATTTTCGTGGGTTTGGGCTACTTGGGAGTTAGATTCGGTGTTAATGGCCGCAATAAATTGCTGCTGTGCTTGGGAGTATCGTTTTAAGCCACACAGAAAAGCACCATAATTATTTCGAATGTTCGAGTTGTCAGGAAATTGATTTACCGCACGCTGGTATGCTTTGTTAGCTTTAACATCCTCACCCACTTTCTGATAATAATAAGCATAACTAGATTGAATACCGTCAATACTATCATTAAGTGCTGCTGCGCGATCTAAGTTTTGTTTAGCTGCCGCAGGCTGGTTTTGGCGTAAATATTCAATAGCGAGCTTTAGTCTCGCCATTGCCGCATGTTCGGTATCGATAACCCGCTCGGTATCAATATTGTCGGTCCCTGTTACATATTCCCTAGTAACACAACCTGACAAAACTAGTGTTAAGCCTAATATTGCGAGTATATTTCGTATTATCAATTGTTGTTTCATCCATTAAATCCATGACTGCGGGCTTGAACATAAAAAGTTATCGAACCATTGTGACCGATATTTCTTGACCTTGCATCTGCTTTTTTTCGGTTCTTTTAGTGCGGTCAATAACATCACCCACTAATTGACCACAGGCGGCGTCAATATCATCACCACGAGTTTTTCGCACAATCACGGTATAACCATATTCCATTAACACCTTGCTAAAACGGTCAATGCGAGAATTACTTGAACGACCATACGGAGAACCAGGATATGGATTAAACGGAATAAGATTAATCTTACATGGCGTGTCTTTTAATACTGCAGCCAACTCATGAGCCTGATCGGTCGATTCATTGACATGATCGAGCATCACATATTCAATCGTAACACGACCACGATTAGCCTTTGATTTTTCAATGTAACGAGCAACCCCAGCCAAAAATTCTTTGATTGGATATTTTTTATTAACCGGCACTAACACATCACGCAATTCGTCGTTCGGCGCATGGAGCGAAATAGCCAACGCAACATCTATTTGGTCACCAAGCATATCAAGGGCTGGTACGACACCAGACGTTGATAACGTGACGCGACGCTTTGACAAGCCATAGCCATTATCATCAAGCATCAGCTTCATTGCTGGTACTACATTTTTAAGGTTAAGTAATGGTTCGCCCATGCCCATCATCACGACATTGGTGATTGGTCGCTGACCGGTTTCGCCTTTAACCCCAACAATTTTTGCCGCGCGCCACACTTGACCAATAATTTCGCTAATCGATAAATTACGATTAAAACCCTGTGCTCCTGTTGAACAAAAAGTACATTCGAGCGCACAACCAACTTGTGAAGAAACACACAAGGTTGCTCTGTCGCCTTCAGGGATATAAACCGCTTCAACTTCTTGGCCACCAGAAACAGCCATCGACCATTTAATGGTGCCATCGCTTGAACGCTGTTCGGTCACAACTTCTGGTGCCTTAATTACACACAAACGTTTAAGTTTTTCACGAATTTTTTTGTTGATGTTAACCATCAAATCAAAGTCGTCAACACCAAAATGGTAAATCCATTTCATTAACTGATCGGCACGAAACGGCTTTTCTCCATGTTCACTTAAAAAGGCACGCATCGCATCGCGATCTAAATTTAATAAATTGATTTTTTCTGTCATGGTGTTTCTCACTTTATTTACAGCATGTTGCGAAATTATTCGCTAACGTTTTTACGTTTATTCCCTAACGATTAGCTAAGTTATAAACGTAAAAACGGGGGCTAAACCCCCGAATTATAGCAAGCTATGAGTGAAACTCTAGCTTATGCCTAAATACCCATATTAACGAGTACGTGGGCAAACTTCTTCGTCAGAAAAGAAGTAAGCGATTTCGCGTGCAGCAGATTCTAATGCATCAGAACCGTGAGCAGCGTTTTCGTCAATGCTATCAGCTAGATCAGCACGAATAGTACCAGCTAGTGCTTCAGCAGGGTTAGTAGCCCCCAAGATTTCACGGTTTTTAAGAACAGCGTTTTCGCCTTCTAAAACTTGAACCATTACTGGACCAGAAGTCATGAACGATACTAAAGCGCCAAAGAAAGGACGTTCGCTGTGCTCAGCATAGAAACCTTCAGCTTTTTCTTTAGAAAGATGAATCATTTTAGAAGCAACGATCTTAAGACCAGCAGTTTCAAAACGGCCGTAGATTTGACCAATTAGGTTTTTAGCAACTGCGTCAGGTTTTACGATAGAAAAAGTACGTTCGATAGCCATGTGTGAGCTCTCCAATAAAGTAAGATATATAAATTTGCGCGGATTATACGAGAATTTTAACCAATGTGCCAACAATGGTTATATAAGTTGGCACATTTTGTGAACAGACTCGTTAATCCTGAATACAAAAGCTCGTCAGTTTTCACTGACGAGCTTTATTATTGCCAATCTTAAAAAGATTTAAGCAATGATTTCTAGTAATTCAACTTCAAATACTAGTGCAGCGAATGGTGCGATAGCACCGCCTGCGCCCTGCTCACCGTATGCTAGGTGATGAGGGATGTGTAATTTTAGTTTAGTGCCTGTAGGCATTAACTGAAGGGCTTCAGTCCAACCTTTAATCACGCCACCCACTGGGAATTCAGCTGGCTGACCGCGATCAACAGAGCTATCAAAAATTGCGCCGTCAATTAGGGTACCGTGGTAGTGAACACGAACAGTAGACTCAGCCGTTGGCTTTTCGCCGTCGCCTTGAGTGATAACTTCGTATTGTAGGCCTGAAGCAGTAGTCGTAATTTCTTCACGCTTAGCGTTTTCAACTAAGTATGCTTCACCTTCAGCAGCCATAGTGCCTGCTTTTTCAGCAGCAGAAGCTTGCATCTGTTCGTTGATCGCTTTAAATGCAGCATTTAGGTCATCCATGTTAACTTTGCTGTCAACTTTGTTAAATGCATCAGCAATACCCTGCTGAACAGCGCTAACATCGATGCCGTCAAAAGGGTTAGCCGCAAGTTGCTCACCCATGTTACGACCTACGCCATAGCTGGCACGTTGTTCAATAGTTGTGTAATCAGACATATTCTATTTCTCTTATTGTGGTACTAAACTTGTACTTAAATAGCACGTTATAGTACTTAAAGGGTGCAACGTGGCTTGTTTCCAGCCGCTCTTGCTTGATTGTATGACGTCATTGCTGATGCCATGTTTTTATTTAAATCACTAATTCTATGGGCGTTTGATGGGTGTGTTGATAAGAATTCCATCGGTTGTTGTCCACCCGATGCCGCGCCCATTGCTTGCCATAAACTAACACTTGCTTTAGGAGCAAAACCAGCTTGTGCCATCAGGTCTAAGCCAATTAAATCAGATTCACTTTCCTGGCTGCGTCCAAATGGCATGGCGACGCCATACTGAGCACCAAGACCTAAGCCTTGCATCCAAATTTGTTTATTTTTAACCCCGGCTAAATCAAACGCACCGTTGGCCATTTGCATTCCAACATTGGTAAATTGATTGCGTGATAACCGTTCATTGGAATGATTAGCCAGCACATGACCGACTTCATGGCCAATGACTGCCGCAAGCTGATCTGATGTCTTAGCAACTTTCATCAGTCCAGTATAGACTCCGATGTGGCCACCAGGCAGTGCAAAAGCGTTAACTTGGTCCGACTCAAAAACGACAACTTCCCAATTACTCACACCATAAGAACTTGGCACCTTGGC
>JABSRS010000135.1:0-3322 GCA_013214885.1 Gammaproteobacteria bacterium | reverse complement strand
GTTTCTAACCAAACCCCACCACTTCCCATTTACTCCCGCCATAATAAGGAGGAACTTGAGCGGTAATCGCATTAGCAATGCATTTGACATAACCATTAACCCGATGATCGGTAACAATTTTTTCTTTCTTTTTCATTTCTTCAAAAGATTGCGCGCCTAGCGAACTCATATCACTCGATGAATACATTAACGCTTGTGTACGTCCCGTTGGACTTTTGGTCAACTGACAGCCAGCAAGTAATGATACTGTGATGGTTGCTAATACTAATTTTTTCATTTTAGTTCCTTTAAATTTATTATCGCCAGGATTACTTATTAAATATAACTGGCGCTAATCATATCAGCCATGACTATTTTGCTAAATCATCAAAAAAATTTTTCACGCCATCGAAGAAACCTTGCGCTTTTGGTTTGTGCTCTTTCGATGAGCCGTTAACGGCTTCATCAAATTCTTTAAGCAATTTACGCTGATGTTCCGTTAGCTTAACAGGTGTTTCTACCACGACTTTACAGATTAAATCACCAGTAGAGTGGCTACGTACTGATTTAACACCTTTACCACGTAAACGGAACATTCGACCACTTTGGGTTTCGCTACTGACTTTAAGTTTTACTTTGCCATCGAGGGTAGGCACTTCAATGTCACCACCAAGAGCAGCATTTGCAAACGTGATAGGTACTTCACAGTAGAGGTTGTTGCCATCGCGCTCAAATATTGCGTGATCTTTAACGTGTACCTGAACGTATAAATCGCCCTTTCCGCCGCCTGTTTCTCCAGCCTCGCCTTCACCACCCAAACGAATTCGATCGCCAGTATCAACCCCGGCAGGGATCTTAACCGCCAATGTTTTGGTTTTTTCATAGCGACCTTCACCGTAACAAGTACGACATGGATCTTTAATAATTTTCCCTTTGCCGCGACAAGTAGGACAAGCCTGCTGCACCGCAAAGAAGCCTTGACGCATTTGTACTTGGCCTTGACCATGACAGGTACCACAGGTATTAGCTGAGGTTCCTTTCTTGGCGCCAGTACCATGACAGCTATCACAGCTTTGCAGCGAAGGTACTTGGATATCTTTACTAACACCCTTAACCGCTTCTTCGAGGGTTAATTCCATGTTGTAGCGTAAATCAGCACCACGAGCAGGACCACGTTGGCGTTGACGACCACCGCCACCACCACCGAAGATATCGCCGAAAACATCACCAAACATGTCACCGAAATCTTGACCACCACCAGCGCCGCCACGACTTTGATCAACACCAGCATGACCGTATTGATCATAGGCACCACGCTTTTGGCTATCGCCTAAAATATCGTAAGCTTCCTGGAGTTCTTTAAATTTTTCTACCGCGCCAGCATCATCAGGATTACGATCCGGATGACACTTCATTGCTAGGCGTTTATACGATTTTTTTAATTCTTTGTCGGTTGCTGTTTTAGCGACACCTAATATTTCATAATAATCACGTTTTGACATGGTCGTTTGCTTTCCACTTATTTCTAAATCGTTACCGTTACGCGAGTAACGACTACTTATATTAAACCAATTCCGTTAAATATTCCGTGTAAGGCAGAGCACCGATACTTAATGGAATTAACTTATCTGTATTACTATTTTAAATACGACTAATTTAAATACGACTAATTTAAATACGACTACGGGCGTCAAGGTTTCCCTAAACGCCCGTTACATATTAAACAGTCAACAATTATTTTTTGTCGTCTTCTTTAACTTCTTCAAACTCAGCGTCAACTACATCATCAGCTGGTTGTGCTTGTTCTTGACCTTCAGGAGCTGCGCTAGCTTGTGCTTTCGCTTGAGCAATTTCCATTAGCTTTTCAGATGCTTCCATTAAGGCATTAGTCTTAGCTTCGATAGCGTCTTTGTCTTCGCCTTTCGCTGCTTCTTCTAGTTCTTTAAGTGCCGCTTCGATTTTCTCTTTTTCGTCACTTGGTAGGTCGTCACCAGCATCTTCAACTTGCTTACGAGTCGCGTGAACCATGCCATCGGCTTGGTTACGTACTTTAACTAGTTCTTCGAATTTAGCATCTTCTTCAGCATTTGCTTCAGCATCACGAACCATTTTTTCGATTTCAGCTTCATCTAGACCAGATGATGCTTTAATGATGATCTTCTGCTCTTGACCGGTATCTTTGTCTTTCGCAGATACGTGTAAGATACCATCGGCATCGATATCGAAAGTTACTTCGATTTGCGGTGTGCCACGCATTGCTGCGCGAATACCTTCAAGATTAAATTGGCCTAATGATTTGTTATCAGTAGCACGTTTACGCTCGCCCTGACAAACATGAATAGTTACTGCAGACTGGTTGTCTTCAGCAGTAGAGAACGTTTGAGATTGCTTAGTAGGAATCGTGCTGTTCTTAGTAATAACGTTAGTCATTACGCCGCCCATGGTTTCGATACCAAGAGACAGTGGAGTAACATCCAGTAATAGTACGTCTGTTACGTCACCAGAAAGTACGCCGCCTTGAACTGCTGCGCCCATCGCTACTGCTTCATCTGGATTAACATCTTTACGTGGCTCTTTACCGAAGAACTCAGTAACTTTCTGTTGTACTAGTGGCATACGAGTCTGACCACCAACCAAGATAATATCATCGATATCGCTTAGGCTTAGCTCAGAATCAGCTAGTGCAATACGTAGCGGCTCAAGAGTTCGTTCAACTAGATCCTCAACCAGAGATTCTAACTTAGCGCGAGTAACTTTAATTGCCAAGTGCTTAGGACCAGTAGCGTCAGCCGTGATGTACGGTAAGTTAACTTCTGTTTGTTGAGTTGAAGAAAGCTCGATTTTAGCTTTTTCAGCCGCTTCTTTTAAACGCTGAAGAGCAAGTGGATCGTTACTGATATCGATACCTTGATCTTTCTTGAATTCTGCTACCAGATAGTTGATTAAACGGCTATCGAAATCTTCACCACCTAAGTGAGTGTCACCGTTAGTCGCTAACACTTCAAATGTGTGTTCGCCATCCATTTCATCAATTTCGATGATTGAGATATCGAAAGTACCACCACCAAGGTCATAAACAGCAACGACGTTGTCGCCCGCTTTTTTGTCCATGCCATAAGCTAGTGCTGCTGCAGTAGGCTCGTTGATAATACGTTTAACTTCTAGACCAGCGATACGACCAGCATCTTTAGTTGCTTGGCGTTGAGCATCGTTAAAGTATGCAGGAACAGTGATTACTGCTTCTGTTACTTCTTCACCTAGAAAATCTTCAGCTGTTTTCTTCATTTTTTTAAGTACTTCAGCTGAAACCTGTGGTGCAGCACGTTTTTCGCCACGTACTTCT
>JABSRS010000134.1 GCA_013214885.1 Gammaproteobacteria bacterium | reverse complement strand
CTGTGGGGGTTTGTTTTGGTACTTTTGGTCCCGGTGCTACAAACTTATCGACCGGAGTTGGCAGTGCCCTTCTTGATCGTTCACCGGTTATTGCACTTACTGATGAGTTTGCAGCCGATAAACGTAACCGTATTGTGCAAATGAATGTTGATCATCAGGCAATTTTCAAGCCGTTAACTAAAAAGACCACTCGCTTAGAATCTCAATCAGTTCGCGAAATTATTTTTGATGCTGCACGTGTTGCTCAAGAAGGTATTCCTGGGCCGGTTCATATTGGTTTACCACAAGGAATGAGCTCTCAAATAACAACACCAAGCGAAATAGAGCCATTTCCCATTCGCCCTATTGAAAAGGCAGCTAGTGAAAAACTAGAGCAACTTCAAGCATTATTTGCACAAGCTAAAAAACCAATTATCGCCTTGGGCATGCGCGCTGCAACAGAAGGTATCGAAAGTACAATTAAAGCTCTAATTGAGAAATTTAAAGTGCCAGTGGTGATAACGCCAATGGCTAAAGGTATCTTAGCTGAAAATCACCCCTGTTATGCAGGCGTGTTATTTCATGCACTTAGTGATGTGGTTGGGCAAACCCACCAGCAAGCTGATTTAGTCATTAACATCGGCTATGACGAAATTGAGTTTAACTATGAAGACTGGATCCCTAATGTACCTCTTGTTGGGATTGATATTGTAGCTACCGATATCGACCAAGAAGAGTACACGCTTGCACTAGATGTTATCGGTAATATTAGTGCTTCTGTTAAGGCGCTTGCTGCAACACAGACACCCGAGAAAGATTGGGACTTGACTGCCTTGGCCATTCGAAAATCAGATATGTTTGCACGGATGTCACCACAAAACAACGCCTTTGGACCAACTGCGGCGCTTGATATTTTACGTGATAAATTTCCAAACAACGGCATTATGACTTGTGATGTTGGTGCTCACATTCACTTAATTGGCCAAAAATGGCCAACACCTGCTTATGGCAAACAAATCATGACTAATGGCTGGTCTTCTATGGGTTTTGCATTGCCATCTGCGATTGCCACAAAATTAACCTTACCCGAAATGCCCGTATGTTGTGTTGTTGGTGATGGTGGTTTTTTAATGACTGCAGGCGAATTGGCGGTGGCTGTTCGAGAGAAACTCAATATTGTTTTTGTGCTTTTTACTGATAATGACTTAGCGTTAATACGTATTAAACAAGAGAGAAAAGATAACCCAAATTACGGTATGACTATTCGTAGCCGAGGTACGATTGGTGGCGATAATATCTTTGGAGTTCCAGTAGTCAAAGCCTATGATAAAGCTGAATTTAGTGATGCGCTTACCACTGCCTTCCTTCAAGATGGACCGATAATTGTAGAGGCTATTTTAAATTCACGTGAGTATGATTCGTTAGTCCTTCGTAAGGACAAACCATAATGAGTAAACTTCTTTCTTACGCACAGAATACGCCAGTGGCAAATTTATTCGAAGCAAATACCATATTAATTAATGGGGTTTGGCAAAAAAGTAGCGTTACTATGCAGGTTACTAACCCATATGATAATAGCGTGTTAGCAACGGTATCATGCGCTAATACTGATCATGTGACTCAAGCTATTTCTAGTGCTAAAAAAGCCTTTGATCTCTATAAATTTCAATCTAGTGCAGTGCGAAGTGCCAAACTTAGAACGGCAGCAAACTTAATTAAAGTTCGTCATGAGTCTTTTGCACAGACAATCTCTTTAGAAACGGGTAAGCCAATTACAGCTGCTAGAAAAGAGGTTACACGTTGTGTCAATACGCTGATGTTATCAAGTGAAGAAGCAATACGTTTAGTTGGTGAAACGATTCGTTTTGATAGCTTTGAGGGGGGAGAAAATCGGATTGGGCAATATGATTTTGTACCACTTGGCGTTATTGTTGCGATTACTCCATTTAACGATCCTTTAAACCTTGCTGCTCATAAACTTGGGCCAGCGTTAGCTTCTGGTAACTCGGTTATTTTAAAACCCTCGCAACAAGCGCCACTTTCGGCGATTAAGTTGGTTGAAGTGTTAATGGATGCAGGCTTTTTACCAGGTCAGGTTAACGTACTAACGGGATATGCACGTGAGTTTGCAACACCTCTAGTTTCATCACCCGCTGTTAACATGGTGACATATACTGGCGGCGAAGCTTCTGGTGAAATTATTGCCCGTGATGCTGGAGCCAAAAAACTGTCAATGGAGCTTGGGGCCAACTCTCCTGTGATTGTCATGGATGATTGTAATCTTGAGAAAGCCGTTACCAATTGTGTCTCAGGCTCTTATTGGGCTGTTGGCCAAAATTGTATTGGAGTACAACGTATTTATGTCCATGAAAACATTTTTAGTGCGTTTAAAAGTGAGTTTTCCAAACAAGCTTCACTACTTGTTGTGGGAGATCAGTTACTCGATAGCACTGATATAGGACCCATGATAAATGAACAACAAGCAAAGCGTATTGAAAGCTGGGTAAATGAAGCGGTTGCCAGTGGAGCATCGGTGATCGCTGGTGGTAAGCGCCATGGCGCATGTTATGAGGCTACTGCACTTATTAATGTCAATGCGCAAGAAAACTTAGTGTGTAATGAGGTGTTTGGTCCCGTCGTTAGTCTGTTTTCATTTAACGATTTAGATGCAACCATTAAATTGGCCAACAATGTTGATTATTCAATTCATGGCGCTGTATTCACTAGTAATATTAATACGGCGATGAAAATATCTCGTGAGCTTGATGTGGCTGGCGTGATGATTAATGACTCAACAGACTACCGTCTTGACGCTATGCCATTTGGTGGTTCCCGTCGCGGTGCAATGGGGCGTGAAGGTGTAAAATTTGCCATACGAGAAATGAGTCAAACAAAGTTAGTCTGCATTAATTTAGATGCCTAAATTAATGTTATCCAATCCAAGTACTGAAATGCACGTTTTCGGTACTTGGCTATACAGAAATACCTAAAAAACTTGAATATTCAAAGACTAAGCAAAGTATACAAATTGTCTATTTTGCATTTTTAAAGCCCATCGACCGTGATACACTTCTACTCATCAAACTTTTACTTCTGGAATAATCGATATGGCTACGGTAACTATTGTCGAAAATATTTTTAATGAACTCTCAAGCTTAATAATCTCAGGTGAAATAAAACCCGGACAAAAGCTAGATGAGCAAGAAATTGCAGACCGCTTTCATGTATCTAGAACCCCAATTCGAGAAGCATTTCGTTTGCTTACTACCAGCGGTTTAATTGAGGCAAAATCTCGTAAGGGCATAACCGTTATTGAACTCGATATTGAACAGTTAAGTGATATGTATGAAGCACTACAAGAGCTTGAAGCACTTTGTGCTCGACTTTGTGCTGAACGTATGACCGTTTTAGAGCGCAAACAAATCATCCGTCTACATGAGAAATCACGCGTTGCTGTTAATGAAGAGAATATTGAAGAGTTTGCTCGTATAAATAACCTAATTCACGGGGCTGTTCATAGTGGTTCACGCAATAAAACATTACAAGAAACCATCATCAACCTTCGCAAACGTCTTACACTTTATCGACAACCTTGGTTATTTGAAAAACGTAATCGATTGGAGAAATCTTTTGCTGAGCATCAAGAGTTAGTCGATGCATTAGAACAAGGGGATAAAGAAGCTGCTTATAATGCAATGAGTAACCACATCTCAAATACAAGCCTTGGCACCATAGATTATTTGATGAGTCTAAATAATTAAGCCCAATCATTATTTGGGCTTAATTATATCCGTTAAACTCGTTCTTTCCCAGGGTGTATGGTGCCACAATTTTTACAAGTACGAGCGTCCATATCATTATGAAATGCTTCATATGCCGCTGGTAAATCTTCAACAATAGATAATATCTCAGCCTCTATATGGTGAACTACTTTATGACATGAAGGACAGTGCCATTGTAAGCGATCTAGCTCACCTTCAGGACGTGCGGGCTCTACTACAAGACCAATACTGTCAGGATCTGGTCGTTGTGGAGAATGAAGTGTCCCTGCTGGAAGCAGCATGACCTCCCCTTCTTTAATATGAATTTCACAAGGCTCACCATTTTCATCAAATGAATTGAGATAACAATCCCCTTTCATTTGATAGAAAAATTCTTCAACTGGATTGCAGTGGAAATCATTTCGAACATTTGGACCGCCAATCATCATTACCATCATATCGGCATCTTTAAAGATTAACTCATTGTTTACAGGTGGACGTTTAAGCATGTGCTCGTTTTCTTTAATCCATTTTTGTAAATTGAACGCTTTTGGCATAGCCATAAGGTGACTCCTTTTTTGTCATTATGAGCAAATACTATATCGGCTTGATGTTAGATGTATTAATGATGTGGATCAAAGGTGTTATCATACAAATATACCTATTTAACTGCCAGTTATATACAAAGTGTTATGTCTTATTTTATTGATCTTTACAATGAGACCATCATGTTTACTATCGATGATGATTTGACAAGCAAGCCGAGAATTTTGGGTTGTATGAACTAATGCTGACAATACCTGCTTTTCACCACTATACATTGGCGTTAATAGCGTGCCCCCTAGTTCCGGGATCTCAACACAACACGTACCGCAGCTACAGCATCCATTACACATACCCTCTAGACCTTCTAGGTCGTGATCTTGAGCTGTCACTAATAAGCTCATTCCCACCTGTCCATCAACAGTAATTGACTTATCATCCTGGGTGATAAAGGTTATTTTTGGCATGAGTAAGTCCTGTGGTTAAAAAAAGCTAAAGCGAATGATAGTTTGCAATGCTAACATAGTGAGAAACCACTTTAGCAGATGCATAAAACGCTCATGATTAAAATTATTACGAAGTTTGGTGCCAATATAGGAACCTAAAAACGCTCCAAGAATGGCAAGTATTATTGGACTTAGGTGGTTCAAAAAAATGAAGCCTAAACTAGCGTATGTGACCACTTTGGCTGTATTTACTAACGCCATTAGCAAGGGCCGGTAGCAATTATCTTTTCTTTATCGTCGAGCTTTTTCATTAATAGTGTAATGGTTACTGGCCCAGGGGCGCCCACTAACAAACCAAGACCTGTTTGTAACATGCCAGCAATGTAAAAGTTTTCAATTTTTCTAAAAAATATCTCTATTGATTTCACCCATAAACTTAACAGTAAATAGGTTGCAATAATGATTGGGATATATTGCGTTGACAGCTTAGACAAAAGCAATATGAATAACGCGATGCCAGCAAGAGAACCGATAATAAATTTTGGAACAATAGACTAAACGACCTGGTGATAACAAAAGAAAAGTCTAGATGCATTACTCGCTAGTTGTGTGGTGCCATGAATTGGAACTACAGCATTAACAGGGACAAGCCAAGATAAACTAACCGCTAGAATTAATCCCCCACCTAAGCCAAAGATCCCAGCTATGGTTGAGGTAAATACGGTCAAAATAAATAGACCGACATCTCGTATTGACACATAACTAAAAACAGTACTAACTAAATCCACCATCGACAATACACACCAATTAATGTTTGTGTATTAAATAGCACCTTTTAATTATTCTTATAGGTTTTAGTACCAACCCAGCCACGCTCAGATACATCGATCATTATATTTTCTGGGCCATTCATTTTATACTCTGCATTATCCTTAGCTGGATTTTTGCCAAGACCTTGTGCCAAGTTAACATCATGTCGAGGCTGATAACCTTCTGAAATAAAGCCATTAACCATATTTTCTATATCGTCGCACTGAAATCCAAGATGATGTAAGCCTACGTACCCTTGCTCAAATTCTTTACCTGCAGCTGGTCCATTCTTAAAATTTAGAATAGCTAAATTAATATGACCGTCTGTAACATAAAAACCGTTAGCATTACGGCTTGCAACAACACCAGCAACAGACCAACCCATAACGTTAACAAAAAAATCGCGGCTTTTTTCAGGGTTACTGGATGCCATGGCAACATGACTCAGTGGAATTATTTTTTTATCTGACATTTTATTCTCCAAATTTAATAATAGAATTTTAGCGATCTACACATTAACTGCCAACACGAAGTGGCGTAGTGATTGAGCAAAGAGCCGTTAGCACACTTAGCGCAGTGATTCGGCCCGTTCCTGGGTTTTCTGTGGTAGGTACATTTTCAATAGTTAACTCAAAACGAGCGCTACATGCATCTACTTTAATGTTATGAGTATTTCGAGTTAAACTAGGATCTGCCCAAATTTCTAACTGTGTTTCATCGGCACCAACACCAGCAAGACCAAGAGATGCTGCAACATTAACGTTTGATGGAAATTTAAGAGCCCCTTCCCGAGCAGTCCCTTTGAATACTCTTAATGGCTCGGTAAGATTTAATAAGTCGATATTATTCTCAACAATATATTTGGCCTTTGTTAATGAAGTAGGAGGCTTTGACGTAATCATTGCAACACTATAAATAGTGCCTTGAGCCGCGGCTCTAACCGCGTCTAATCCTAGCAAAGCTCCTGTTGCGAGAATAATCTGCCCACCAAACTCTTTAGCTGTTTCAACAATTTCAGGGTGGTCTAAGATAGCAGCACCACTCACTGTGACTACAATTTTACCCTGACGAAGTGCTGGCTCAACCACTGACATAAAAGCAGAGGTTGGTGCACATTCCACGATAATATCCGCTAGATTGCATAGCTCGTCAGCTGAAACAACAGGGACTGTTTTTTTATAGTGAGCTACATTTCTCTCTGCTTTAGTAAGATCTCCTGACGTTATTGCAACAAGCTCTAAGCCGCAGACCCCTTGATCTAGTCGTTCGCCAACAACTTTGCCTATGGTGCCGAAACCTGCAATACCTACTTTTAGTATTCTCGATGTCATATTAATTAATGCTCATTGCTAAAACTCTACTAAAGAATACAAATTCATCATCGTGTATACAAGATGTATTGTTAGTATACGTATAAATAAAATATCCGTTGGTATATATAAATAGTGTTTTCTAGCTTTAAAACTATTGGGGTTTGAAAAACAGGATAG
Organism: Gammaproteobacteria bacterium; assembly: GCA_013214885.1. GTDB lineage: Bacteria > Pseudomonadota > Gammaproteobacteria > Enterobacterales > Psychrobiaceae > Psychrobium. The sequence goes on along the minus strand of JABSRS010000134.1, from coordinate 1,336 downwards.
TAAAATGGGGCTTAAAGCCCCTTTTTATGACGAGTTTGAACGGCTAAAGTTAAGTGCGCTCACGTTTAGGTAATTGAGGATATTTCCCTAATAACAAAACCAAGATACAGGCAATTAACATCACACCTGACATGGCCCATAAAACTTCGGTATAACGTCCAAATTGGTCATAAGAAATGCCCATAATTAAAGGCCCTACACTGGCTCCAACTTTAAAAGCAGAGTAGTTATAACCATAGATCGCACCAAATGAACGTTGTCCAAAATAGCGGCTAGTGAAAAAAGCCATCACATCAAACTCGGCGCCAATGGCGATCCCAATTAAACCAGTACAAATTGTAGCCTCAAAACCACTTGCTCCCATAGCAAAAAAGGCTAAACCAATGACCGGACCAATAAGAAATATAACCACAACAAATGGGGCAAAAAATCTATCCATGAGATAACCTGCAATTAAGCGTCCACCAACAATTGATAGTCCTAAATAAGCAAAAGTACCAATGGCCTCTTGCAGTGTCATGCCTCGGTCCATCATCATTGGAACTAAATGAACTAATACGGTTGAAGTTGTTAAACCGGTTATAAGAAAGGACCCTGCCATTAACCAAAAAGATTTAGTTTTTAACGCCTCTTTAGCGGTGTAACCAATTACAGTTTTTGAATTGCTAGGATCAGCTTGGGCTTCATCAACTTCATCAGCTGAAACACCATCTTGGGTTAAGCCTAAATCAGCAGGTTTTTCTTTAAATAAGAAATACGCAATGGGAAAGACAACGACAATAATCAGCATACCAATGGCTAAGTAAGCTTCTCGCCAACTGTAATGCTCAATAAAGTAACCTGAAATAAACGGTACAATTGTTGTACCTAGCCCAACACCGGAAAGACCTAAACCCAAAGCCAACCCACGCTTTTTGTTAAACCAACTGACCAAAATACGAGAATAAGTCATTGGTGCAGTGCCAGCTCCAAAAATTGGAATTAACACACACATAGCATAAAGGTGCCAGATAGAGTCGGTAATTAATGACATTGCCATGATGGTAAAACCAAAAGCAATAATTGAAGGTAACATGACTTTCCTAACCCCATGTTTATCGACCAACGTTCCGACATAGGGGAAAAAAAATATAGCCGTAATGCCAATAACAGTTGCCCCAAAAGATATTTCGCCACGACTCCAACCAAAGGAAGTTTGAAACTCTTTTATGAAGGTACCGAACGACATTGATATCACGCTATAACCTAGCGACACTCCAATTATTGTTCCTAAAACTATCCACCAACCAAAAAAAAATTTTTTATTATTAGTTAGTTGACCTTCAACGACGCTTGT
>JABSRS010000133.1:6457-8087 GCA_013214885.1 Gammaproteobacteria bacterium | reverse complement strand
ACTTCGACATTGCTAATATAAGAAAATCGGCTCAGGTTAACTCGCCGTTGTAGCTTACCGTCACCACAGGCGATGGCCGTCAGGCGCAATGCACTTAAGCGTCTCACTAACGGGTAGGTCCATAGCGCGAACACAACCAATAGCGTGGCATAAAATAACAAGGTAAAGATGTAATTTTTGGTGGTTTGTGACGGTACGATGAATAACAGTGGCGATTTAAGGATCAGCAGATTGCCGGTACTGGGCAAAAAATAGTACAGGGCTAAATGGTCGTTACTCTCGAGCAATAGCGGGGTGCCTTGCTTGACCTGACTAATAAATTGCTGTTGCTGGTCATTAGGTAGCGTGGCTAGGCCATTGCCAATGAACCTTTTACCAGTACCTTAGCAGACTGTTTGCCTTGCAGGGTAAAAATAATATCCTGTTTGGCCACCATTTCTTGGCTAAATTTGGCCCCTTGTTGTTGCTGCCAACATTGGAGCGGCTCGGGCACTGTCGAGGCATGCAGACAGTAATTACCAACCACCTTAGCTTGCCAATCGACATTGATTTCGCCATGGGCTTTAACGGTATTGATGTCGAAATTCCAATGCTCGGTATTAACAAAATTATAACCGACACTTAAGCCTTCATTACGCTCATTGGCCCCGTAAAACGCTTCGACAAAAAAGCCGCTCCACTGGTAGCGTCCATTAACAAATAGTGATCCGCCATTAACCTCGTCTTGATAAGGACTGACTTCATGCTTATAGCCATAACCTACTTTTAGAAAGCCGCCATCGTTATTCTCGCTAGCCGTTGTTGTTTCCCCAGCAACGACACCCCGTAGCGCTGATTATTGCGAAGCCTAACAGTGCGTTGATTGATAAAGCCTTGATTGAGTTTCTCATATTTTGTCTTATTGTTATGTGGTTGGTTTAGTCATATTAACCAAGGGATCGGATAAAAGACGTACCACATCTTATCAATTTGTATCGTTTTGTATCAAGACCTTAAGGTAACCAGATTTCAGTACTATTTCTCGGGTCAATTGGTTAAAAGAGGATCTCTGATGTAGAAATAGTAATGTCTACTATACTTTTTTAATGACATGCCATCGCTATAAAATTTGGAATTTAAATGAAGCTAACATGGTAAAGACCGCATGCTGTTAACCGTCTACGAAAGGAACTCCGCGTGAGATGATAGGATTTAAAGCTGAAAAAACACTGTTTATGGCTGTTATATTTTTGTCATTGCTGGTTAAAGTGCTGGCAATAAATATGTTAAATGTTGAGCTATCGTCAGATGCTAAAGCTTATTGGGATATGGCAAACTCGATGCTGGAAAGTGGCGTTATGGATGACGGGCAGGGCAATTTAGCATTTTATTCATCAGGCTATCCTTTATTTTTAATCCCGTTTATATGGTTGTTCGGCTCTTCAGTCAAGGTGTCACTTTATCTTAACGTTGTCCTTGGTTTAGTCAGCACATCGTTAGTTTACCTGTGCGCCAAAGTATTACTAAAAGATTGGAAATGGGCACTTTGCGCTGCGTTAGTGTGGGTTTGTTATCCCCCCAATGCTATCTATAGTGCCTACTTAGTCAAAGAAAACTTGATGATCCCACTACTGTTGCTCCAAATTTATTT
>JABSRS010000133.1:0-6447 GCA_013214885.1 Gammaproteobacteria bacterium | reverse complement strand
AATAATTCATCGGTCAAAGCCGCTTTGATTGGCATGGTATTTGGGATCGAGTTACTGGTGGGGGCCGCGGTGATACTGACCATCGTTCCGATCTGTTACGTGCTGATTAATATCGACCTAAAAAAAATAACAACCTTAGTGCGATCGGCCAAAATTATCGGAGGTTTTGTACTGGGGTGCGCGGTTTTATTGACACCATGGCTAACGTATACCAATGCCCATTTAGGCAGCCCGACTTTAAATACTAATGGCGGGTTTAATCTCTATCTTGGCAATAATGAAAACGCCAAAGTTCATTTTGTGTCAATTATGGATACTCCAATGGCAGAGCACTGGCATGAGTTAAGAGCAACCGCAGGAGAAGTTGATTCGTTTAATCAACTTAAGGTAATTGCGATAGATTATATCCTCAGTCACCCATTAGAGACGGTGGTACTTTCGGTCAGAAAGGTGATTTATTTTTGGACCCCGCCTTATCATTCCAGCAAAAGTGGCGAACAATCGAATGCCGAGTCGCTGACTAGAATCATTTGGTTGTTATTTTATGTTGTGATCATGCTGTTTTTCTTGACCTCATTTTTATTTATAAAATCGATGAGCAAGCAACATTTAACCTTATTCCTCACGATATTTTTATATTGTGCAATCCATGGTGTTGCCTATGTGATTTTTAGATATCGCCTGCCAGTGATGCCGCTGGTTATTTTAATGGCTGCCTCTGGTGCGCAGTTTGTTTATCGTTATTACCAAGGAAATTTAACAGTGAACACCAAGGATCGGTTAAATTGAGTGAGTCCTTAGCTGATTAATCAAAAATAATTATGGCCTAAATTGTTTTACGCTAGATCCGTACTATAATTTTAAGTGATACTTTGATATTGATATATGGATAATTCATGGACGAAAATACAGCAAACTCCACAACCTTATATGTAGACTTAGATGGTACCTTTACCAAAACAGATCTGCTGTTTGAAAGTTTAGTTATCGCGATAAAAAATAACCCATTGGTTCTATTGTGGTGTTTTTTATGGCTTTTAAAAGGGCGATCATATTTTAAATGCCAGCTGGCAGCGCGTGCCAATGTCGAGACTTCCTTACTGCCATTAAATGAAGAGTTTTATCTGTTCTTGCAGCAAGAGAAGGCCAACGGCAGAAAACTGATACTAGCGACTGCAAGTGATACCAAATTTGCTGAAAAAATTTATAACCATTACGATTTGTTCGATGATTACATTTGCAGTGATATCAACACCAACCTTAAAGGCAAAGCCAAGCTTTTACGGATCCAGACACTCGACCAAAAATTCTCCTACGCCGGAAACTCTGATCAAGATTTTGTTATTTTCGAGCAGTGTGAGCACTCATATTTAGTTAATCCGACTCGAAAAGCTAAACAACTAGCAAAAAAATCACCGCCATCAAGAACGTTTGATCAGGTTGACGTCGCTAAACTGGTCTGGGTTAAGCAGCTAAGAGTCCAGCAGTGGGTCAAAAATGGTCTGTTATTTGTACCATTAATCGTTTCTGGTTTATTTGTAAATGAACGTGAAATTGGCTTAACTATTCTCGGATTTATTAGCTTTAGTCTATTGGCTTCAGCAACGTATATTATCAATGATTTGTTTGACCTAGAGTCTGACCGCAGCCATATCAGGAAAAAAAACCGACCTTTGGCAGCGGGAACAATCAGTATTATTGACGGTATGGCGGCAGCTGGTATGCTTTTTGTTGTTGCATTTAGCATTGCCTCACAGCTGAACGGGTTGTTTATTACCGTGTTAGTGAGTTATTTAGGGCTAACGTTAACCTATTCCCTAAAAATAAAGCAGTTTATTGGCATCGATGTAATTGCCTTAGCATCTCTTTATACGTTACGAATTATTGCTGGTGCGGTGTTGTTAGACGTCACGTTATCATTTTGGCTGTTGTCGTTTTCAATGTTTGTATTCTTTAGCTTAGCCATCATCAAAAGGTGTACCGAATTGAAGTCCTTGATGGGAACGGCCAGAACCAACACCTCGGGTCGGGATTATCATGTCGATGATTACTTAGTATTGATGAGCATAGGGACGTCCTCTGCGATGCTTTCTGTCTTAATGTTTTGCTTTTATGTCAACAGTAACGTGCTTTCCAATCAATATCAGCAGCCACAATTATTATGGCTGGTCGTGCCTGCGCTCTGTTATTGGATGATGAGGATGTGGATCAAGGTTCATCGCGGCGAGATGCATGATGATCCCATTGTGTTTTCACTCAAAGATCGGGGCAGCTTAATGACCATTGGATTTATGGGCGTTATTGCGGTGGTGGCGCAAATATTATGACTATGTTGACCTTTACCTTTATAATCATTAGCGTCATGTTGTCCGTTATTGCGCAGATTTTACTTAAACATGGCATGTCAAATAGATCGGTTCAAGCGGCCCTAAATTCTGATTTTATTAATGCTTTTATTACAATTTTCACCAATGTGTCGGTTGTTGCTGGTCTTGCTGCTTATGTTTCTAGTGCGGGTATTTGGTTACTGGTGCTATCAAAAATAGATGTTAGCAAAGCATATCCATTTGTCGGTCTAGGTTTTATTGGCACCATGATGTTTGCTTACTGGTTTCTAAATGAACCATTAACCATGACTAAAGTACTAGGGACATTGCTGGTACTCGCTGGGGTGCTATTAATTTCTCGATAATTACGCACCATCTCACTGAGATAGGTGCGTTGTTTTGTTGCTGTTAATTGACTATTTAAGGTAAGGCTAAGGCTGGGCTCTGCTGATTTTCTACCGCATCGATGAGTAATTGATCCATAATTTTCATCGCGAATCTGATAAACTTGCGGCCGCCACTCGATGTTAGCATCACAACACCAACGCCATATTCTGGCGAGAATCGATATTCACTACCAAAGCCATCAAGATCACCACCATGATAAAATATCGTTTCAACAGACATTCCCAGTTCAGGAGTCGCCTCAAACATACCAAGTCCATAGCTCAAACCTGAATAATCTTCACCCATATGGCTATATTGGGTGTCATATATTACTTGGGTTGAAACCAGCGGAGATGCGACACCTGTTTCATTATATTTGGTATATGCTGCTATTTGTTGTGCCATGAGATCAGCGAAATCTTCAATCGTTGCATAAAGGCCACCGTGGGGAGCAAGCAATCCCATGTCCCAAGGCTTAGTAGCAACTTGTCGATTGTCTTTTCGGTAAGGTGTCGCTAGTTGAGTGTGTTTTTGTTGTTCTGATAGATTAACTAAGATGCTCGGGACATCGTATTTATCAGCAATATATTGCTTAACCAGTTGAGCGTAAGTTTTGTTGGTTATTTTACTCAGCACGTATCCAAGCACTGCGTAGTTAAAATTTGAATATCGCCATTTTTGACCTGGTGAAAACCTTAATTCAATGGTTTTTAAAGCAGCCAATAATTTTTCTTCACTGTAACCACCTTCCATGGCATCGCCGTCAATTCGAGTGACATTGCTAGGGTAGGTGGGTAAACCTGAACGATGGACCATGAGATGCTCAATGGTTAATAAATTAAACTGAGCAAGCGAGGCACGAGGAAATACTCCTGGTAAATGGTCGACGACTCGATCGGATAACTTCAGCTTACCTTCTTTAATTAACGCTAAGGCTATAGCACTGGTTAATGGTTTTGCGTGTGAGCCAATTTGAAATAGTGTTTTTGTATTGATTGGTTGGTTGTTTTTTCGGTCAAAAACTCCATGCCCAGAGGTAAACACAACCTTGCCGTTTTGAATGATCCCGATGGCTAATGCTGGGATATCTTCTTTAGCCATAAATTGGGCGACTTGTTGCTCAATGCTAATCTTAATCGGTTGAGTGTCTGTTGCTAATACTGATGGTGCAAGCAGTAAAGAAAGAACAGCTGGAATTATTTTTTTGATTATTTTCATTTTATATTGTGCCAAGGCGTTGATTTCAGATGTCACAACATTAAAGGAATGAACGAGTTTGGTCTGCCAGCTTTCGTTGAGTTGCAGCGAGAGGTAGATCAAATGACTAAATGTACGATAAACGGTTTTGGAGCTAAAAGGATTTAGATACTTTCAGCGGCTCCATATTTAATGCAACTGTGATATCGGTAGTATTACTGGTGTAAACAGTATCAATTTGATGATTACTTGTTTAAAAGTGTTGAGAATATCTTGAATAATTTCTGCTCAGGAGTATAATCACCGCATTATTTTAGTCACTGGTTAGATTTTAATTAGTGCTCCAAATTGATTTTTGGAAAGCCCAACGAACAAAACATCGTTTATTGGCTATCGAGTTTACTCGATATACAGGGTCCAGTGTTAAGCCCCGCTTTGAGTCGGGGTTTTTTATTACCTGTACATAACGTTATGTTAGTAGCCTGAGGGTAGCTAATATTTGCTGGATTAATTAAGTTGACATATTTCACAGATGTTAAGTTAATTAATTCAATGACGTTACACATAGGGCGGATTGATTATTCGTCGATTAACTGGGCTTTATGCCCATTTTTTGTTTTTAGGAGTTAGTGTTGTCAACAATTGATAATCGCTTAACAGAAATGTTAGAACCAGCCGTTGCAGCGGCTGGGTTCGAATTAGTAGGTATTGAATATCTTCGTGCCGGTAAGCACTCAACACTGCGTATTTATATCGACCATGAGAATGGCATCGATGTTGATGACTGTGTTGCAGTTAGTCGCCAATGTAGTGCGGTTCTTGATGTCGAAGACCCAATTACTAACGAATACAATCTTGAGGTGTCTTCACCTGGGATGGATCGTCCGTTGTTTAAACCGCACCATTATTTAGAGCAAGTCGGTGAAGTTGTTTCATTACAACTCGTCATGCCTAGCAACGGCCGTCGTAATTTTAAGGGAGAGATTGTTTCCGTTGAAGGCGAAATGATCACAGTAAAAGTTGACGGACAGGAATATACACTGGCATTAGCGAATGTTAAAAAAGCTAATATCGTTCCAAAGTTCTAAACGCTAATTTTAAGTCTTAGGTTTTAAGATATAAGTGAGGGCAATATAGATGAGTAAAGAGATATTGTTAGTTACGGAGGCCGTTTCCAATGAGAAAGGTGTGCCGCGTGAAAAGATTTTCGAAGCTTTAGAAATTGCACTAGCTAGTGCAACTAAAAAGAAAAGCGAAAAAGAAATTGAAGTACGTGTTGATATCGACCGTAAAACGGGTGAATTTGACACGTTCCGTCGTTGGTTAGTTGTTGCTGATGATGCGGTTGAGAATGCATTTGCAGAAATGACGATTTCAGCTGCGCAATACGATGATGAATCAGTGCAGTTAGGTGATTGGGTTGAAGATCAAATTGATTCAATTACGTTCGATCGTATTACGACTCAAATCGCTAAGCAAGTTATCGTACAAAAAGTACGTGAAGCTGAACGCGAAATGGTTGTTGACCAGTACCGCGAGCATCTTGGTGAGTTGGTAACAGGCATCGTTAAGAAAAGTAGTCGCGATAGCGTGATTATTGACCTTGGCAACAATGCCGAAGCAATCATCTATAAAGATGACCGCCTACCGCGTGAATCATTCCGTTCTGGTGACCGTATTCGTGGTTTACTTTATGACATTAAAGAAGAGAACCGTGGACCACAACTTTGTGTAAGCCGTACTCATCCTGACATGTTAATTGAGTTGTTCCGCATTGAAGTGCCAGAAATTGGTGAAGAAATGCTAGACATCATGGGTGCTGCTCGTGATCCTGGTTCAAGAGCTAAAATTGCTGTTAAAAGTAATGATAAGCGCATTGATCCTGTCGGTGCTTGTGTTGGTATGCGTGGTTCACGTGTCCAAGCTGTCTCTGGCGAACTTGGTGGCGAACGTGTTGATATCGTATTGTGGGATGACAACATCGCTCAGTACGTGATTAATGCAATGGCACCTGCTGAAGTGGTTAGCGTTATCGTTGACGAAGACACTAACAGCATGGATCTAGCAGTCGAAGAAGATAATCTAGCCCAAGCAATTGGCCGAAATGGTCAAAACATTCGTTTAGCGAGCCAGTTAACTGGTTGGAACTTAAACGTGATGACTGTTGCTGAGCTTAAAGAAAAGCATGAAGCTGAAGATAACAAAGTCATTAGTGTATTAACTAAAGACCTTGATATCGACGCTGATTTTGCTCAGGTATTGGTTCAAGAAGGCTTTACTTCACTAGAAGAAGTAGCTTACGTACCAGTATCAGAACTTCTTGCTATCGACGGTTTCGATGAAGATTTAGTTAACGAATTGCGCGAACGCGCTAAAAGTGCATTAACCACTAAAGCACTTAAGGTTGAAGAATCACTAGATGATGCTCATCCTGCGGACGATTTATTAGCCCTTGAAGGGTTAGAGCGTCACCTCGCATTCGTACTAGCAAGCAAAGGCGTGATTACTCTTGAAGACCTTGCCGAACAGGGCATTG
>JABSRS010000132.1 GCA_013214885.1 Gammaproteobacteria bacterium | reverse complement strand
TATAAATAAAAAAATATTAGTTTTATTAGTAGGAATAATAAGTAACCTTTTGTATGCTTTAAGCTAATTATTGAACTAGTTATAAATTATCAGATTAAATAAGCGCCAAATAGTCAGCAATTGCTCTAGTATTAGTTTAACATTTTAAATATCACGTTATTTAGTCGAAAATCAGCTTAATAATGCAACTAATCGATTAAGTGTTGCCCAATCAGTAAGTTTTTGGATTTCGACTGTTGACAGTTACCGATCCAGACTTTAATATGCGCTCCGTCTTTACCGACAAACGCAAATCAATTTAATTGAGATGCCAAGTCTGTAAAAACATGATTACTGATAGTTTGGTTGCTAGAACATTGTTGTACTGTCAATCCATATTGTTAGAATCAAGTAACAAAATGATTCCCCGATAGTTCAGTTGGTAGAACGCCGGACTGTTAATCCGTATGTCGCTGGTTCGAGTCCAGCTCGGGGAGCCAATTCTCATATTTGAGAATATATCTATTCTTATCAAACACTATCCTAGTCCTTGAATGCTCTATTTTTTGATTAAAATCATCAATACAAAAATTCACTCAATAATTGCTTTTAAATTTTTAATTAATTACTCTACATAATGCTATTATGCGATCCTATATTTCTTAAGACATATTTATTGGTGTTGGGGTTTTTGACATGAACTTAAAAAAGCAGCTCAATTGGGCCGCATACATAATATTTACGCTATTTATTATTGTCACCGTTTTTACTCATATTTATGTAATGCATCGTCAAATACAAACTGTTATCTCTAATCACAATACTCAGTTAAGTCAATTATATGGCTCAAACAAATCAGCTGAGAATATCTACGATACATTGGCACAAACGTACCAATATGAACGATTTTCAGTCACAGTTTCAGGTCAAGAGTCTTTCTTGCACGTCTCAGAATTCGCTATCGAGTGGCCATTGATCGCAACCCTTTTAAAAACCACCTCACTGCTGACAGCTCAAGAATTTGCTGTTGGTGATACTCGATTCAAATTTTGGCTTGATACCTCTGACATTGTTAGTAATACCCAACAACTCCTTATATATTTAATCTTGGGGGCCAGTTCATTATATGTACTCTATTCACTATTAATCAGTATGGTTATTCGTCGTCATGTCGCTCAGCCTCTTAAACAAATTGGTGATGCCATATCACGAATGAGTGAGTTCCACTTTGGTGGTAGTGAGCCAAGCGATATGATTGATGAGATCATTCCTGTGGGGCGAGCATTACAAAAAACTCGGATGGAACTTGAAGCCAAATACAAGAAATTGACCAGTCAGAATCATTTGCTAGAGCAAGAAGCTTTTAATGACCAATTAACGGGTTTAGGAAATAGAGTTAGGTTTAATAAAGATTTTACTCTGTTGTTAGACTCTGAACAAAAAACAATTCATACAGGTTTGCTGTGTTTTGTTCGAACAACTCAATTAAATACCATTAACAAAGAGCATGGCTTTAAAGCGGGTGACGATTATATTAGTAAAATTGCAGAACATTTGCGCCAAAGTGTATCTCGCATTCAAACGGCTAAAATCTACAGAATTAATGGCGCTGATTTTGCAGTATTATTACCAAACCAAACAGAGAGCACCGTTAGCCTGTTTGCTGAGGAATTTAAATCACTGTTAAATGACTATCAAAAAATTCTAGATGTCGACAGTATTGCTTATGTTGGTCTGATTAACTATCGGACCGGTGATAAAATGGGCGAAACACTTTCCAGTGTTGATACTGCTGTTTCCATCGCACAAACTGCACAAGCTAACGGCTGGCACTTGCATAAAGCCACTGAAAAACAAGGTTCCCAAAAGTGGAAAGAGACCCTCGAGGAAGTATTAGATAATACTAAAGTTATCCTACTCTACCAACCCATTGTGCCAACCAATGGTGAAAAACCGTTATACCTTGATTTACTAGCGCGTTTTTATGATAACGATGACAAGCAACTGCCAACTCAAACGCTCATCGCCATGGCAAAACGCCACAGCAGAGCAACAGACATCGACAAACTGGTGGTTTTAAATATTATTCAAGCCATTGATAAAGGACGCTTAAAAGGACAACATGTTGGGGTTAAGCTAACAACTAGTTCGGTACTTTCGTGCGATTTTCTAATCTGGCTTGAGCGTCATTTAATGTCAAATATCACCGTCTCACAGCAAATGATTTTCGAAATAAGCTGTAATACGGTTGAGCAAAATTATGAAAGCTCAAAACGACTTATCGCAGTGCTCCACAAATGTGGCTCTAAAATATCAATGGTAAATTTTGGTATTTCACCACTAAGCTTTAAGCAATTAAAAATATTGAAGCCCGATTTTGTTAAGTTGGATAGTTCATTAACTAAAGACATCATGACCAGTAAAGATGACCAATTTTATGTAAAACAACTGGTCGATGTAACTCATCAACTGCGGACCAAAGTTGTGGTTGTCGGCATTGAAAGTGAAGAAGAAAGATTCTTTATAGAAGGCCTGCGTGTTGATGGAATGCAGGGATATTTCATTAGCGAACCCGCTAACATTTCTGAGTTAAGAACGTCAGTTTACCAAACTAATCAATAATCATTTTCTAGTTGAGATCGTCACTCTTTGCTATTCATGGCACCGTGACATACCGTTCACCCTGAACATAAACATCAGGTAACATGGCGTTACCTGATGTTTTTTATTACGCGCTTTTCTGGTTACCTGGATGCTTTATTTCTTCACGGTGATAATGGCGTAATCGGTGCTCAGCCTGACGAGCCCCGCTAAAGCTCTCAACTTTTTTCAGATAGCCGATGACCCGTGTTGCCCAGTCGATATTTTCGCTACCACATGCACTACATGCATACTTGGTGCGTTTGTCGACATGACTACAATCATTACAAACTGTTACCTTGATATTGGTGGTCCAATAGTTACAGCCCGTTTTCGCGGCTATTTGATAGATTTTAAAATACTGTTCCTGATCGGGATACTCTTCTAAATTCAAATGCAGTGCCGAACCGCCATCAAGAAATTGTGTCAGCTCTTTGCCATGGAGGACAAATTTATCAACTAAATTAATACTGTCATCTTCAACTGGGTAAAAATAGGAGTTATAACATTCGCGGTTTACTTTAAGGCCATCGTTTTTATCCCATTTAGCATTTTTTACCCCGAGGTTTTCTGCTGGGACAAATTCAGTATTAAACTTGTAGCCCCATTGCTTAGCAGCTCGCTTATTGGCATCGTAAATTACCCGCAGTTGTTGTTCGACAAAGGCCTTATATTGTGGGTTATTCCCTGCAACAATACCTTGCGACTCAGCCGCTTCAACCATTCCGTTGATCCCTAGAGTTAGAAATTGTTTATCGAGGGTAATAAAACCAGCATCATAAACAGGCAACATACCACAGTCTTGGTACTGCTCCATTAATTTACGATAAGCCACTTGATAATGCTGTATTTTCTCAATTTCATGCTCAAGATTAAGTCCTAACTGAATGACTCGATTTAAATTAAGCGTAATCACATTAATCGAGCCTGTTGCGACCCCACCAGCGCCAAGCGTATAAGAAAAGCTATTATCAGTGATTTCATTACGCAGGCGACAACATGATGCTAACGAATCAGCACTGTCAGACATATAGACAAAGAAACTATTGCCTTTGGCCATCTGAGCACTACAAAACTTAGCAAATTCAACATCAGCAACCTCCCCTTCATTGGTCAGCAATGCTGCGGTTATCACAGGGTAAGTCAACAGGGCTTTTTCACGTTCATCGCCAAACCAGTCCATGAAAAATTGCTGCAAATTCTGAATTGATTGCCAATTGGTGGTTCCGCCGTCAGGAAAAACAAAATTGGCGAACATCGCATCTGAGAATTTTTCTGAAAATAAGGTAATGTTCCAAAAAACACTCTGATAACCTCGAGCGGCCGCTGGTTGATTTAAGCTATAAACAACATGTTGCAAATGCGCTGCTATTTTTTTCGGATCAGTTTTGGTGTAATTATCACCATAATCTTTGCGGGCAAAATGATCGAAGTACGTAAGGAACTCAACAGTCGCCACGGCACCAGCAAACTGGGCACTAACAGCAAACACCAGGTTGATAAAGGTGCCACAAAAAGACTCTAAGTGCTTTGGCGCGCGCGATTCGCCACCAAGTTTGGTCAAACCATCGAGTAACATTGGGTAAAGTGACAAGCTGACACAATACGGTTTTAGGGAACTCTCATCGTGGGTGTAAATCAAATGTGAGTTGATGTCTTGCTCGTACGATTGAGCCAATTGCTGATCGAATAATTCGGTAATTTTGTTTTTCATCAGGCGACGGTTAATCGCAATATTTACATCCTTATTAATTTCAGTTTCTAGGGTCGCGAGATTTTTACAAGTTACATTGGCATTAGCATCGTACTTAGAGCCATCGGCGGCATTTGATGCCGCAATATAGTTATCAATAAATATTATTTTTTGGTCAATTAACGCTTTATTAATGTGTTGCATTACTGTTTTCCTTATTAATTTGGTATAAATTTTGAATTAATGATTTGATTGGTGGTTAAATCGTAAAACCGTTGGTTGGTGGTTGCGCTAGCTAACCCACCTAATGTCTGGTCATATTTGCCCAATTTTAAATAATCTAAATGAGGTTTTATTTGATTGGAAATATCGTTGCGGCCACTATAAAGGCAGGTTTTAAACCCCTGCTGTCGCGCTATTTTAAGTCGATTGATTAACTCGTGTGGTTGCCATTCGCCACCAAAGAATAAAATGCAGCTGATAAAGTCTTTATATTGAGCTAAAAACATTTCAAAACGTTGCTCAGTCAAAGGGATGCCATTAGCTTCATTCCACAGCTCAGTGGAATGGCAGCCAGCACAGCCGATATCACAGCCAGTGATACTAAATAGTAACGAAATTTCCCCAGGAACCTCTTGAATGACGACTTGGGGAACTAATGAATTGAACAAAATGACACCATATATAGTTATTTACGTAAAACGAAACACAATATATAGTTATTTGGGATTAGATGAGATTGATGTAAATCAAAGAAGTTGGAATCGGCCTTAATCGAAAAAAATTTCAAAAAAGACCATGTATAATCTAACAGTTAATCGTTTTTTTGTTGCTAGTTTGGCTAATAACTACGCCTAGCGCGACAATACCACAGGCAATTAATTGTAAAAAAGTTAATTGCTCATCTAAAATTAACCAAGCTAATGCCACGGTAAACACGGGAATTAAATTACCAAAGGAGCCAGCCAAAATCACTGGTAGCCTTGATATTGCATAGTTATAGCAAAGGTAAGCGCCCAAGGTGACGCAGGTACCTAAATAAATAATCGCACTAATGCCTTGCCAGTTAACTTCTTGCGGCAATTCAATAAAAAATTGAAAGGGTAAAAAGAATACCGCACCGACCATCGCGGGAAAGGCGGTCAAAAAGATAGCTGAATAACGGACACTAAATCGCTTAAGTAAGACGCTATACAAGGCCGCGCAAAACATCGCGCCAAATTCAAGAAAATTGCCCCACATTGGGTTTGGTGCCGACTCATTGACTTCACTAAAAATAGTCAGTCCGAGTACCCCAATAAAGGCGATCACAAATCCAAGCATTTGTCTTTGGGTTACACGTTCACCAACAATGAAGTAAGCCGCTACGGCGATAAAAAGTGGTAATAACGCGGTAATTGTTCCCGCTTGTGATGCTGAGGTATTTAACAAGGCTTCGGCTTCTAGAATAAAATATAAGCAAGGCTCGAGTAAGCACATCACTGATAATAACTTCCAATCACCTGCTTTATAGTCAAAGCGCATAAATTGTTTAATGAAAAACACAAAACAGCCACAGGCAATTATCATTCTGGCCCAAATCACAAACATTGGAGAATAGCTAGCAAACGCAAATTTCAACGCAATAAATGAGCTAGCCCACAATAACATCGCCACGGTTAACACCATCAATGCCACTAAGTGCTCTCTTGGTTGCTCCCTCATAATATTTAACCTTTCATCATAAATTAAGCGGCGAATTCTACCTGTAAATTATCGCCTGAGGTAAAATTAATGATAAAAATTATTTCAGGATCGAAACAGATGGTAATCAATCTGATTATTTTATGACATATGTCTAGCTAAGGTCATATTTTTTGCGCTGATTAAGCTAATACCTACACTTAATATGGTTGTTTCTAGGGTAATAAACACGGATAATGTAAGGCATAATTCTATCTAAAATTTATCTGTAATGGTTGAATATGTTTTACTATTAATTGGCACCGTGCTGGTTAATAATTTTGTATTAGTAAAATTCTTAGGCTTATGTCCTTTTATGGGGGTTTCCAGTAAATTGGAGTCCGCCATCGGCATGTCTATGGCAACGACTTTTGTCCTGACCATTGCCTCAGTTTGCTCGTATTTAACCAATACCTTCATTCTTGCACCGCTGGGGCTTGAGTATCTTCAGACTATTTCTTTTATTTTAGTGATTGCCGTGGTGGTGCAATTTACTGAAATGGTGGTACGAAAAACCAGCCCTACCCTGTATCGAATGCTGGGAATTTTCTTGCCGCTTATTACCACCAACTGTGCGGTATTAGGTGTTGCGTTACTCAATGTTAATGAGCAGCATAATTTTATTGACTCAATTGTTTACGGTTTTGGTGCTGCACTTGGTTTTTCACTGGTTCTAATCATGTTTTCAGCCATGCGCGAGCGCATCGCAGCGGCCGATGTGCCGTTGCCATTTAAAGGCGCATCAATCGCGATGATTACTGCGGGCTTAATGTCACTGGCATTCATGGGCTTTTCAGGGTTGGTGAAATAGTAATGAGTTTTGTTTTAATCGCGGTATCCATTCTCACCGTACTTGGGCTGTTGTTTGGTTTGTTGTTAGGTTTTGCCTCAATAAAATTTAAAGTCAAAGAAGATCCTATTGCTGAAAAAATAGATTTAATTTTACCACAAACCCAGTGCGGCCAATGTGGCTATCCTGGTTGTCGCCCTTACGCCGAGGCCGTTGCCAATGGCGATGAAATTACTAAATGTGCCCCTGGTGGCCAGGCAACGATTGAACAAATTGCCGATTTATTGGGCGTGCCCGTTCCCGCGCAAGATAGCGGTAATGCCGAGCCAATCAAAACCGTGGCTTTTATTATTGAAGATGACTGTATTGGCTGTACTAAATGTATTCAAGCATGTCCAGTCGATGCCATTTTAGGCACCACCAAACAAATGCACACGGTGATAGCTGATGAGTGTACTGGCTGTGACCTTTGTGTTGACCCCTGCCCTGTTGATTGTATTGAGATGATCCCCGTAAAAACTAATGTAAAAACTTGGAATTGGCAGTTTAATGCCATTCCGGTTAAGCAGTTGGAGTCCTAAATTGAAAACAATTATTAATTTAGTCGATGACGGCCAACTGTGGAAATTTCATGGCGGGATCCATCCGCCATCGCGCAAAGAACGCACTAACAAAAAACTAATCGAAGTGGTTGCGATGCCTGACGCATTGTACTTGTCCCTCGAACAGCATATTGGTCAACCCGCTATTGCCGTAGTGAAAGTGGGTGACTCGGTGACCAAAGGGCAATTACTGGCTAAACAAGATGGTTTTATTTCAGCCGCGATTATCGCGCCGACATCTGGGATCATTAAAGAGATTGGTCTTTTCAGTAATAATCACCCGTCTGGAATTGCTGCTCAAACCATTACCTTGACGCCAGATCACTTAGATACTTGGCGTGAGCGGCAGCCATTAACCATTAATGATGATAAAACCGCAATCATAAATCGGATCAAAGAAGCAGGAATAACGGGCCTAGGCGGTGCGAGTTTTCCAAGTGCGGTAAAATTATCGACCAATGCAGCGATTGACTTTCTGATTATTAATGGCGCAGAATGCGAACCCTACATCACCAGTGATGACGCATTAATGCAGCAGCACAGTGATAGCATTATTGCTGGGGTGGAAATCATGGCAACGCTGATTAATCCGAAACGGATTATTATTGCCATTGAGGACAATAAGCCGCAAGCAATAATCGCGATGGAAAAAGCCGCTGAGGATGTGGCCAATAAGTTAGAAATTATTATCCGCGCAATTCCGACGCTATATCCAGCAGGCGGCGAAAAACAACTGATTGAGGTATTAACCAGTAAGCAAGTGCCTAGTGGTAAGATCCCTGCAGACATTGGCGTGTTAGTCCAAAATGTCGCAACCAGTCATGCAATAGCTCAAGCTGTTTTACTCGATCACCCGCTACTGTCAAGAATAGTGACCGTGACTGGCGATTTAGTCGCTCAACCAGGTAATTATCAAGTGCCATTAGGTATGTCAATTGAGCAGCTGTTAATT
>JABSRS010000131.1 GCA_013214885.1 Gammaproteobacteria bacterium | reverse complement strand
AACAAGCTAACATCAACCGGCGCAGCAGCTTGACTATTAATGTAGTTAAGCATGGTATCAGCATCCGACACTAAGAAAGGGTCACCTGGAGTCTCTGATTCGATGAACATTTTTTCAATCACGCCATCTTTGACCAACATAGAATAACGCCAGCTACGCTTACCAAAACCAATTTCTTGTTTATCCACCAGCATGCCCATGCCTTGAGTAAACTCTCCGTTGCCATCGGGAATAACCGTAATATTTTCCGCCGCTTGATCTGCCAACCACGCATTCATCACAAATGTATCATTAACCGATACACAAACGATATCGTCAACGCCATTGTCTTTTAACACGCGGGCTAGTTCGTTGTATCGCGGCAAGTGCGTCGCAGAACATGTTGGAGTAAATGCGCCAGGTAGGGAAAAAACAACCACGGTTTTGTTGGCAAATAACTGCTCGGTAGTGACATCTTGCCACTGATCATTGTGACGTGTCTTAAAAGTTACGCTTGGTACTTGCTGGCCTGATTTATCATTTAGCATGGTGATATGTCCTGTATTTTAAGAGTGAGTTGGGTTAACGCTTATCCGATATCAGTCAGTATGGACAATTTTTAGCTTAATGAACAATCATTATTTCCTAACTAACCGATAGTCAAAACCTATCGTATGACTTAATTTCTCTAACCAACTTGATTTGCATTAATCAAAGACCAAGTATTACTTGCTTGATCTTTAAATTTAACGAGAATGATAACCAATATGAGTCGCGGATAAATAAAATGAAACTATCGAAATACAAAATTGCAGCACTAGCCAGTCTAGTGGTCTTGGTGACAGGCGGATGTTCAAATCCATCGAGTACCGAGATGGTTGGACAATGGAAAATGGATTGTTCGGGCGACGCTAGCATGTCAGTACAGCAAGTTGAGAATATTGATAACGTTAACACTATTGAACTAACCGTTGATGCCGACAGTTTCTTTTTTAGATCAATGCGCGGTACCACCAGCTTAAGCAATTGGCGCTATGGTTATAAAGTATTGGAAATTAATGGCAGTAACTACGCATTAGAAGCGGCGATTAAAGGGAAAATAGTGAGTAATATCCATGTCGATGTTGTTGACGAAAATCACTTAAAATTTGGTGAAAACTGGTTCGATGCTCAACTTATTCCACCACACTTTAAAGCTTGTTCATTCGTTAGACTAGGGTCATAAACTAGCTAATCGGTAATTCAATCATCACCGCTAGGCCGCCCTGCTGGCGGTTGGTGATTTTAATTTTGCCACCGTGGTGGCCAACAAAACGCTGAACTATCGCTAGGCCCAACCCGCTGCCTTGCCCTCCTCGTGCATTATCGCCCTGTACAAATGGTTTAAAGAGCCGCTCAATGTCGTGTTCTTCAATCCCAGGACCATTATCTTCGATCATAAAGAACACTTTTCTTTTATTGACCACACCAGAGCTGACAAAAACCTCACCACCGCCGTATCGAAAGGCGTTACCTAGCAAGTTGGCAATAACCCTTCTGAGCCCTAAGGGTCTGACCATTATTTCTGGCAATATTGCCAAATCTAACGATATTGAACGCCCTTGGGCAATTTCAGCATTAACTTCTTGCTCGATCACTTCATTGAGCGAACTCAGCTCAGACAGCTCTTCTCGATCGAGTCGGATATAGCTGATGAATTGATTAATAATCTCATCCATGTCTTCGATGTCACTGACGATCCCTTCTTTAAAGAATTCTTCAGTGTCACTTAGCATTTCAGTCGCCAGGCGAATTCTGGTTAAGGGTGTTCGTAAGTCGTGCGAAATACCCGCCATCAATAATGCCCGATCATCCTCAAGTTGTTTAATCCCTTGTGCCATCGAGTTAAAGGCTTTTGTTACCTCTTCAACCTCTGAGGTACCCCGCAGGGCTAATCGCTCTGGATATTCGCCGTGAGCTACCTTATTTGCCGCTTGCTGGAGATTACGCAGCGGTTTAGTGAGGTAGCGCGCAAATAACCAACCACCAGCAATAGATAATGTGCCAATAACGATGAGGTAGAATGTTAGTGGTGAAAACTCACTATCATCAAATTTTTCTAACGGAATTTTAATCCAGACATAGGGGTTTTGCGGAGGGCGGACCCAAACCATATAGCTTTGTTCTTTTGAGACCCGAACTTCAGCATCCCCCCCAAGAAATGTCGACATTTGTTGGGATAAAAACTCATAGTAAGTCGCCCGATCCAAGCCATTAACCGATGCTTGCTCAATCGAATATATTTCTAGCCCCGTGACTTCCTTAAATTGGTCACTAATCGTCTCATAAAGCGGTAATTGCTCACGCCCTTGGTCAGGGAGTGACAAAAAAACCAATTTAATTTGCTTGGCCAAGAGCTGATTTATTTGCTTAAAACTGGGATCAACCACATAACGCGCAACCGTCACATAAGAAACAAGCTGATTAAGCAGTAACAAAAAACCCATTAATAGAGCTGTTTGGCCAAACGCGCTACGAGGTAACCAACGCTTCACTAGGCGGCACTGCCATCAGGAACAAATACGTAACCTAATCCCCAAACCGTTTGAATATAGCGTGGATTTGCGGGATCTTGTTCAATCATTCTGCGTAACCGAGACACTTGAACATCAATGCTACGTTCCAGCGCGCTGTAATCACGACCTCGAGCTAAATTCATTAACTTATCGCGAGACATTGGCTCGCGGGGGTTAGTAACCAATGCTTTTAATACCGCAAATTCACCCGAAGTCAATGACGTCACCTGATCGCCACGACTCATTTCTCGAGTCGCTAAATTAAGTTCAAAGTCACCAAAAACAACTTTTTCAAGTTGTTGTGATGGTGCACCTGGAATATCAGAGGTGCGACGACGCAACACGGCTTTAATCCGCGCTAGCAGTTCCCGAGGATTAAAGGGTTTGGGTAAATAGTCATCAGCCCCTAACTCGAGTCCAATAATTCGATCAACCTCATCACCCTTGGCCGTTAGCATTAAAATAGGAATATTATTATCGTGCTTACGCAACCGGCTACATATTGCTAAACCATCCTCACCAGGCAACATTAAATCAAGCACCATAATATGAAAGTTTTCACGCGCCATTAGTCGATCCATTTGCTCACTATCAGCGGCGG
Source organism: Gammaproteobacteria bacterium (assembly GCA_013214885.1). Classification (GTDB taxonomy): domain Bacteria; phylum Pseudomonadota; class Gammaproteobacteria; order Enterobacterales; family Psychrobiaceae; genus Psychrobium. The sequence goes on along the minus strand of JABSRS010000131.1, from coordinate 5,349 downwards.
TTCTTACTTGATAATTTTGTTCAACTAAATAACGCTCAAGTAGGCTACGTAAACGAACATCATCATCAACAACTAAAATTTTGGTGGTTTCATGATTCATTGTTTAAATCTCATCAGTTATCTATTCTATTTACTATATAACACCAGCGAAAGCATATCGCTGATTAACCTAACAGCTTTGTTACAAAGTATTATGAATTACGGTTAATTGTATTATGATTTTTGGTAAGTAATCGCATTGATATACCATACCTTGTCACCATTGGGGGTTTTCACCACCGCCTCATCATCAACTGATTTACCAATTAAGGCCCGAGCCACTGGCGAGTCGATGGTGATATGGTTATTGGCAACATCGATTTCATCAGGCCCAACAATCCGGTATTTAGCTGGTTGCCCCTGCTCATCTTCGAGCTCGACATAAGCACCGAAATAAACTTTTCCCTCTTGGGATGGCGCATAGTGAACAATGGTGAGTTCATCGAGTCGTTTCATCAGAAATCGTAAACGACGATCAATCGAACGCAACTCTCTTTTGCCCTCTTTATATTCGGCATTATCACTACGATCACCCAAAGCGGCAGCCGCAGACACCGCTCGAGTCACTTCTGGCCGTTTAACTTTCCATAAGTACTTTAGCTCTTGATCGAGCTTATTCCAGCCCGCTAGTGTTACTAAATTGGTTTTCATATCTATTTTATCTCTTGTGCCATAGCCTGATTCTAATCTAAACTCAGATTTTTAGAAATCATAACGATAGATGATCCCCGACTTATGAATAAAATAATGGAAAATATAGTCACTACGATAGCAACGGAGCTTAATGTTAAGCCCCACAGCGTTAAAGTGACCATCGACTTATTAGATGATGGCTCAACAGTGCCCTTTATCGCGCGCTATCGCAAGGAAGTGACCAACGGTCTTGATGACACCCAACTGAGGCATCTCGACAAGCGATTAAAATATTTACGTGAATTGAGTGAGCGAAAAGTTTCCATTATTAATAGTATTAAAGAGCTCGGAAAACTCGACTCAACACTCGAGCAACAAATACACCGAGTCGACAACAAAACCTTATTAGAAGATATCTATCGTCCCTTTAAATCTAAACGTCGCACCAAGGGCCAAATAGCGATCGAGGCGGGGTTACAGCCGTTAGCTCAGCAATTATTAACGTCGAGTCATTTAGCTCCGAAAGTAGCGGCCAAGAAATATCTAAATCAGGCTAAAGGCATCGAAACCCTTGAGCAAGCCTTAGACGGTGCAATGGCTATTATCATTGACCAAATGGCGTCGGATCATCAATTACTCCCTCGCATTCGCAGCTATATGTGGCAACATTGTCACATTGAAACCAAGCCAGCTCGCAAGAAGAAGCCCCCTATTGCACAGCATGTTCTTGATAAATACCGCAACTATTTCGAACACGCCGAGCCATTAAAAAAAGCACCATCCCACCGCGTGTTAGCAATGCTAAGAGGGCGCAATGACGGCGCGCTACAATTAACATTAAATTGCGATCCTCATCAACAAGCAAATCGCTGTTTAGGCATGATATTAACGCAATACAAGATCAATGCCCATCAGACCAACACCTGGCTATTTGACGTCGCTAATCAAGCATGGAAGACCAGGATTTATCCAAGTCTTGAGAATGAGTTATTAAATAAAGTAAAAGAGCTGGCTGAGCAAGATGCGATTGATGTTTTTGCCAAGAACCTATCCGATTTATTAATGGCCGCTCCTGCCGGCGAAAAGATCACCATGGGATTAGATCCTGGGATCCGGACAGGGGTCAAAGTAGCGATAGTTGATGGCACAGGTAAGCTATTGGCGACCGACACCATTTATCCGCACCCGCCACGCAATCAATGGCAACAATCAATCTCAACCCTGACAGCATTAGTCACTAAGTATAATGTGTCATTGATGAGTATTGGCAATGGCACAGGTTCACGAGAAACCGACAAGTTAGTTTTACAATGTAGGAAAGACAGCCCACAGTTAACATTTAGCAGCATCATCGTTAGTGAAGCTGGAGCTTCGGTTTATTCAGCCTCAGAATTGGCTGCCAAAGAGTTTCCTCAACTTGATGTCTCACTGCGTGGGGCCGTTTCGATTGCCCGTAGACTGCAAGATCCCTTAGCTGAATTGGTTAAAATAGAACCGAAAGCCATTGGAGTCGGCCAGTATCAACACGATGTTAATCAAAGCCAATTATCGACCCGACTCGGGGAAGTCATAGAGGATTGTGTTAATGGCGTTGGCGTTGACCTTAATATGGCATCAGTCCCTTTGTTATGCCACGTCAGTGGTCTTAATAACACCCTGGCGCAAAACATTATCGATTACCGCGAAAAAAATGGTCGCTTTAGCGATCGCAAGCAATTATTAAAAGTACCGCGTCTTGGTCCAAAAGCTTATCAACAAGCCGCTGGTTTTTTAAGGATCCGTCAAGGGAAGACTGCGCTTGATAACTCTGCCGTTCACCCCGAGGCATACTCCTTAGTTAATGCGATGGCCAAAGCAGTAAAACTTCAAGTCGCCCAGTTAATTGGTAATAAGTCAGATCTACAAAAAATAGATCCTCACCAATTTATTACTGCGCAATTTGGTTTACCAACCATTACCGATATTCTAACTGAGTTAGACAAACCAGGACGCGATCCCCGTCCTGAATTTACCACCGCAACGTTCAAAGAGGGTATTGAATCAATCGCTGATTTACAGCCAGAAATGATTCTTGAAGGGATCATTACTAATGTCACCAACTTTGGTGCATTTGTCGATATCGGGGTGCACCAAGATGGTTTAGTCCATATTTCAGCGTTGGCCGACCGGTTTGTTAGCGATCCCCACGAAGTGGTTAAAACAGGGCAAGTGGTTAAGGTTAAAGTTACTGAGGTTGATAGTCAGCGTAAGCGGATCGCATTAACGATGCGTCTTAATGCCACTGTGATTGAAAAACCCGCTGCAACGACCAGAAATCGAGAGCAAACAACACCTAAAAATAGTAATAACAATCAAGATAGTGCTTTGGCCAATGCTTTTGCTAAGGCCAAACAACGTTAAATTTGGCTAGAGAATGTCGGGGCTGGAGGCGGTAAACTGGCTTGTTTGTAAAAAGCACTAATGTGACTAGAGCGACTTTTCAGAGTCGCTTGAAAACGTTCATTTTGCGATAAATCCACTCGGCGGCTAAAGCTCTCTGAGGAAATTTCATGGTTTGGTCGGTAACCCGTTGTTTGTTCATCATCACGGCCACTGGCTAAAATTTCCTGGCGGGCCTGGGAGGCCATTTGATCCGCTTTCATGGCGACCCGTCGATCTTGACTAGAAGGTTCAGCTGGCGCCAGTGCTGCGGCTTTTATTTGTTGAGCTTTTCTTAAAGTGGCTTGAGGGTCATTAGGCACTCGCGAGGTATCAATCGCCACCTCGCCTCCAACCGCATACTTTGAGCCATCAGGCCCTGTTTCATAAGAGTAATTAGGAGCACCTGAATATTGACCGCCCACGGTAGAATGGGCCATTTCATGTGCAATCACTTCAGTATGTCGCAGCTCTAACTCACTAATTTTTTGTTGTTCGGCAGGTGTAAATCGACCAGCGGGTTCGTCAGATGTCGATTTATTGTCTTGCTCAGCTTGCTGGTCTTGTTGCTGATCTTTTTGCTGGCCGCCTTGCTGCTCTTGCTCTGTGACATCTTCAATTTCTTGCGGTGTCGCATTGGTTGGTAAATCGTAGGTTGGGTTTTGAGTTGTGCTGATTTTTGGCGTGGCTTTGTCACGCTGCGCCGCCACTGGCTGCTCTTTTAAGCTAGGTTGGACAGGAGCAGCTGCGGGAATAATTGGTCGAACGGAGTTTTCCTGCACTACACGGTCGGTGGCTGGATTAGTCGTTACTAAGCTAACATTTTGAAAATTTGTTGTAATATTCATAATCGTTAACTAATTTAATTAAACTCTGGTATCGATTAAACTGCCTAACACTTCGTCAGCGGTGGTAATAACCTTGGCCGACGCTAACGCTTGATGCTCGGCAACTTTTAAGTTGACTAACTCCTGAGTGATCACCACAGGCTCGACGACTCGAGTTTCAATCTCTACTTTTGGCGTGTTCTGACCGATGTTTTCTGGCTGTGAAGTTGTATACTGAGCTATTTTTGATCCACTCTCGGCAGCTTGCTCAGTAGCATTGTTAAACCCTGTTACACCAGAGTTAAACGCAGATTGAATGTTCATCACGTTCCCCTAAAATATTAAGCTGTATAATTATTAAACAATAGTATCCAAATTGACAGCTTTTTCTATATTTTTTGATCAATAGATTTCGATTGCTCAATCGTAATATCAATTCCTGTTGTTGTACCTCCCAGATAGTTAACATGTGTTTTAGCACGAGGTTAATTCTTTCTGGACTATGCTTATCGGCCATGCCGTTATTTAATGCTGGCACAGGATATTCTCCTGACTTCATGTGGCTAAAAATGACCGTAAATAAACTAAATAAGTAGGAAGAAAATTCACCACTGATATAAACTCTATCCCAATCAACGTCACCTTCATTGTTATATTTATCTAACAACATTTCTAATTTAGCGGTGTAAACAGCAACCTCATCATTACCAATACATTGTCTTTTAATCATTGTTAAAAATAGATCTAAAAATTCTCCCCGCGGGACGATATTAAAAAATTCGGGTGCTGATTTAATTAATTTAGCAGGGTTTCTGGAGCGCTCAATTACCGAGGCATAAAACAACTCAAACATATGAACAATTGCCCGATCAAAGACTCGTCCCTTGATTGGCTTTATCTCTTGCAAAGATTGATTACTTTGTGGATTAAGTATGACGTCACAGACTTCGAAGGCATCAATAATGGCCGCAACTTTGTGGGCAAGTTGCCATTTTAGAGCATTTCATGAAAATCCTTTTCATGGTGGAAGTTAGGCTAACCCCTGCCTAATTTAAAAGTCTAATTTGAAAAACGCTTAATTAACCCTATCATAACTATGGTTAATTAGAACCAACAAAGTTTTCTATTTGCGCGACAAATTCTTCACAATGCGATATGAATGGTGCATGCGACGCCTTGAGGAAAATATACTTCGAGTCGGGGTTAATTAGCTTATCAATCGCTGTGACCGCTCGTAATGGCACCAATGAATCAAGCCGACCATACATCCGAAGAAATGGCACTTTTATCTCGGTTAATTTATTCCTTAAATCAACTGAACCCAGTAAATTTAAACCATTTTTTAATGCCATGGCTGACGGCAACGGCCGTAAGTTTAAGATCTGATGCAAGGCTTTAATGTCTTGTTTAGCACTGTCGCTGCCCATTTCTT
>JABSRS010000130.1 GCA_013214885.1 Gammaproteobacteria bacterium | reverse complement strand
ATTGATAACCGCTACTAAGGTAAAAGCTGGTTGTTCGAGGAATTAAAATATAGTCATGATCAAATCGCGTTAACTCTCCTTTGAAAAAATAATCAAAATTGTCATAGCTAAAGCCAAGCTGACTAAAGGTGAATATACCTTTTAGCTCAACGGCGTCAATAAGGCTACCAAGTTGTTGTGTCTCAAATAGTGCTCTTAATTGGGCGAATGAAGCCTGAAATAATGGCTGTGATTTTGCCAAATCGCCATGATTAAAGGCTGCTCGAAGGGTTAAGTTATCGAAGGTCAATTGCGTAGAGAAGCCCATCAGAAAGTTGACATCAATGTCAGACTCACGACCATCTTGAGAGACTAGACCGCTAAATTCACCGAGATAAGCTTCTACAGAGCCAGTAAAATAGTGATTTTCGAAACTTTGCACCACATTGACGCCGTCATAATTATTAAATAAATACGGCGCATAGACTTCATCTGGGGGTCTTAACCAATGATAGGCATATCCGACATCAATGACTTCGCTGTAGGCGAAAAAAGGTGTTCGCAGTCGGCCAAATTTAAATTGAGTCGTGGTCCGTGGTTGGTAGCTCAAATAAAGCCACTCAATACCAGAGTTTTTATTGTTATTACTTGGGCGGTGGCTGCCCAGTTGGTAGAAAATTGCCAGTCTGCTTGAACAGCAATTAAAGAATTAGGTTTAATCGAGAATTGACTATCGTACGGCTGATTGTTGATATCTTGGTGCTCAGACACACCAGCGACGAGGCGACCGAAACCGCTAAGCTGGAAAGATTGCGACTCTTGGGCTAACGCTGTCGCACTAAGGAGTAACCCAGCCAAGATAATTGAATAGATTTTCAACAAGCTAATATTCATCCTAGGTATATCCTTTTGCCTCTGACTAACGAAAAAAGCCAAACAATTGTTTGTTTGGCTTTTTAGTGTTTACGATTTAGAAATCCGTTTAACTTTCCATCGGTTACCTTCGAAGGTCATCAGAAAAAATCTGTCGTCGGCAACAAAGCCTCCGTTATATTTGCCACTGATGTGCAATTCAACCGTTAAATCCTTACGCGATTTTCTAAAAAAATCACCACCAACATCAGTGATTTTGATTTTAGCACTATCGAGTGATAAATCCATGACGTGGCGCTGGATCATTTTTACGCTACGATAGTGATTAACAATATCACTGACTTTGCTGGTGGACAGTGGCCCAATCGCTTTAATGTCTTTGGTATTGTAGATAGCCTCAATAAATTCCTTAGCAACATCTTCAGGTAATTTTTTTGACTCAGTCTCACCACAGGCCATTAATCCGATTGATAGCATCGCTACCAAGGCACCCCTGAACATATTTTTTAGTCTATTATTTGTTTTCATTATCTTGAGTTTGCTTACTTTGGATCGCGGTTAAAGCAATAGTGTAAACAATATCATCGACTAATGCACCTCTAGATAAATCATTGACAGGTTTACGCATTCCTTGAAGCATTGGACCAATGCTTATTAGGTCAGCACTTCGCTGTACCGCTTTATAAGTGGTGTTACCTGTATTTAAGTCTGGAAAAATAAATACATTGGCTTCACCAGCCACTGGGCTATTAGGCGCTTTAGAAGCCGCGACATTTTTCATCACCGCAGCATCATATTGCAGGGGACCATCGATAATTAAATCTGGACGGCGCTCTTGGGCAATTTTGGTGGCTTCGCGTACTTTATCAACGTCGCTACCGGTACCAGATGTTCCAGTTGAATAACTAATCATCGCTACTTTAGGCTTAATCCCAAAGGCAATCGCCGAATCGGCAGACTGAATGGCAATTTCAGCTAATTGCTCAGCGGTTGGATCTGGGTTAATCGCACAATCGCCGTACACCAATACTTGGTCTGGCAATAACATAAAGAATATAGAAGAGACTAAACTGGCACCAGGCGCAGTTTTGACCAACTGCAACGGTGGACGGATGGTATGGGCTGTGGTGTGGATTGCGCCAGAAACCAAACCATCTACTTCGCTTAGTGCCAACATCATAGATGCCAACACCACATTATCTTTAAGTTGTTCTTCGGCGACAACCGCGGTTAATCCTTTGTGCTCGCGCAACTTAACCATTGGCTCGATGTAGTTTTGACGAATGGTAGCGGGGTCAATAATACTAACCCCTGAACCAATCTCGACACCTTGTTGCTGGGCCACTAATGCAATCGTTTCTGGATTACCTAATAAAATACAATTGGCGATATTTCGGTTGGCACATATAGTGGCTGCTTTGATGGTTCTTGGCTCTTCACCTTCAGGCAATACGATGGTTTTCCCTGCCTTGCGGGCCATTTCTGTTAACTGGTAACGGAAAGCTGCTGGCGATAAACGGCGTTGGCGTTTAGGCACCTGAGTCAGATTAGCAATCCAATGCTTGTCGATATGGCTGGCCATAAACTCTTGAACTTGTAAAATCCGTTCAGCATCGTCCACAGGGACTTCATGATTGAAACTTTGCAGATCAATTGATGTTTGCCACGTATTGGTCTTAACCAACAAAATAGGTAAGCCAGTTGCCATCGCTTGTTGGCACAATTCCATCACTGGGCCTTCAGGCTCGTAATCGTTGGTCAGTAAAAGCGCACCAATTTTGACCCCATTCATTGCCGCTAAACAAGCTGAAACGATAACGTCTGAACGATCGCCTGACGCGACCAGTAATTTATCAGCAACAAAGTTTTCGACCATGTTTGGAATACTACGGGCGCAGAAACTAATACTACGAAGACGTCTTGAGTGAATCTCACCTTCGTTGATGACTTTTGCATTCAAGTGTTGGCATAAATCGATTACCCGCGGTGCAATAATTTTTTCATTCCAAGGAACATAACCAAGCACGCGAATAGGACTACGACCAAACAGCTGGAAAACTTCCATTTGTTTATGACGATTTTGCTGTTGGATGCCTGCTAAATCTGGACGAATAACCCCATGCTCATCAATTGGGGCATTGATTTGGTTGACGATACAACCCAAAATACGTTCTGAATCTACGCCGCCAAAGCCCTGGCACGCAATCTCAATCCGTTCTTTTTGCTGAATAGCCGTATCGGCACCTGGCGATGTTACAAAGACCACTTCGGCATCTAGTGCGGTCGCAATTTTAAAATTTAGGCCATTAGAATATTGTTGTTTACGGGTTGGTACCAAGCCTTCAATAATTAACACATCATTACCGATGATGGCTTTGTTAGCACGCTCAACAATCTCTTCGAGTAGCGTATCAGCACTGTTGCTGCTCATCAGGTTGGCCACGTAAGCCGGAGTGAATGGTTTAGGCGGCTTGATATTGGGGTTTTGACCAATAATAGCGGTTGAACGCTCAGGGCCGTTATCATTGTCGCTTGGCTGGGCAACAGGTTTAAAGAAATTAACTTTGACACCGTGGCGCTCAAGCGCGTGGACCATTCCAAGGCTGACTGAGGTTAAACCAACACCAAAGCCAACAGGGACAAGCATGATAGTTCTAGGCATTTTTATTGCTCCAAACTTGCAGTTAAACGAATAGCATCGCGAGCGATAACTAGCTCTTCATCCGTCGGGATAACGATTGCTTTTGGACCAGTAGAACCATTGATAAAGCCTGCTTTACCAAAACGGGCATCAAGGTTAGCTTGATGATCGATAGTAAAACCAAATATTTTCAATAATGCGAGGACATTGGCGCGAATAACATCAGAGTTTTCACCGATGCCACCAGTAAATACTACTGCATCTAACTCACCTAAAGGTACCGTGTAAGAAGCAATATATTTCGCTAAGCGGTAACAGAAGATATCCAATGCTAATTGCGCACCCGCATGACCATCATTGGCAGCTTCTTCGATTAAACGACAATCGTTTGATAGCTCAGAGATCCCCAATAAACCACTTTTCTTATTAAACAAATCAGTAACTTGCGTTTGTGAATAACCAAGATTTTGAACCAGGTAGTTGTTAATGGCCGGATCAATGTCACCACAACGAGTCCCCATCACAAGACCTTCTAACGGGGTAAGTCCCATGCTGGTATCAACACTTAAGCCGTTAGCAATAGCCGTTACACTGGCACCATTACCCAGGTGAGCACAAATAATGTTGGTTTGATCCACTGGCTTGTTAAGCATCTTGGCGGCTTGCTGCGTCACATAATAGTGGCTGGTGCCGTGGAAACCATAACGACGAATACCTTGTTCTTTATATAGCGAGTAAGGTAGCGCGTAAAGGTAAGCATGCTCAGGGATTGTTTGATGGAAAGCCGTATCGAATACCGCAACTTGTGGTAACGAAGCAAAAGCTTGCTGCGCTGCTTTTATCCCAACAATATTAGCAGGATTATGCAGGGGAGCTAGTTGTGATACTTGATCTATTTCTGACAAAATTTCAGCGGTAATTAGCGCCGATGACTTGAATTTTTCACCACCATGAACCACGCGATGACCAATTGCGATAATTGCGTCATCGAGTTTATACTCTTCAAGCAAAGAAACGAGGGTATCGATAGCTCCTTGGTGCATAGTCCCAGAGGCTAAATCAATAGTTTCTTTGTTGCCGTTATATTTTACTTTAAGAAATGGGCTCGTTGAACCCAGAGAGTCGGCTAAACCAGAAAGAATTTGGTGTTCTGTTTTGCTATCAACTAATGCAAACTTTAGCGAAGAGCTGCCACAGTTAAGAACGAAAACAAGTGAATTTGTCATGTAAGCTACCAGATTGTGTTATGTGCTGTGTTAAATATAATAGTCGTTATTCTAAACTATTATCGAGATAAGATTGGTATTGATTAAAATTACCAGCTAATCTTAAAAAAGGTCTATTTAAATGCGTTGTTCAACCTTAATCAGATATAGTACTATTATACGAATTGTTTTATCCATGATATAGACGTTAGATCAAATTTAATGATGTTTGCCATCACAAAATCTAGTAGTTGTGTCGATCTTTATCAAAATTTATCCTAAGGATTACAAATGACTGAGTTGTTGAAATTTATCGCACTTGGCCGTAACTACCAAAAGCTATGGCCACAAGAAAATGAGCTAGCGGTAATCTTCGTTGATTCAAAGATAATTGCCTTGAGCTTGTTACTGCAAAAGACCGTGCCAGCGATAGCTTGTCTATCCTTTGTCGCACAGGTGTTGTATTTTGGCAGTGATATTATTCCTCGTGCCTTAGCGATGTCGCTATTAGTGATTAGTATGCCTTATCAAGCATTGATATGGCTCGGTTATCGCTCGCAGCAACGGCTAAATAACGCGTTAGTTAATTGGTGCAGTGAAATAAGAGTGCAAATGGTTAATGCTGGGATGAATGTGCAGCCAGTGTCTTCAAAAGCTTGTTATATGGACATGGCGAAATTACTCAATGATGCTTACGCTAAGCTCAATAAAGCGTTTGAATTACCTTAAAGTTCAAAGCCACCAACCGCTAGCCATTTAGCAACAAGAAGCAGCGTTTTTACGCTGCTTCTTTAGTTTTTATGCTGTGACTTTTTTTGTGGTTAATCTCGTCGGGAATGAGAATGTTCTCGGTATTCTCATTTATAACTCAGTGTAACCATTATTAGTTTTTGAAGAGCACCAACTTTTTATCTTCTACGAAATACAAGTTGTTATTAGCACGTGTGCACGCGACATCAAGTTTATTTCTAATTACTCTTCAATCTTATTAGTATTGGTAATCCATGGTTCTAAGCGACTTCCCCAGCTGATATCAACAGTATAACGAGGTGGCGTAATATCTCGTCTATCGATTCTTTTTAAATTAGACAGAACTTCCGCGTGTTCTAAGGGAACCATAATACCTCTTATTAATAAGTGCTTTAACTGCAGGCTATACGTTTTGTTATTGTTGTAATAAGGTTTTGCTAGCCCTCTAACAACCAGTATATTTTGCTGACCTGAGAGCCGATTGACCAATGACTCATAATCGGCAGATGCTTCCATAAAAAACAAACGACTGTTGGTTGTTTTTTCTCTTGCTAAGCTATCACTATATTGTTTTTTCTTGCGACTAGTGGTGTCATTTTGGTTTGCCTTAAAAGCCATCAAAGCGGTTTGATATTTATCTTCCGCTTTGATGATTTCTGCTTTATGCAGAGCACCGTCAAACTCAAAGGCCCAATACAGCTCTCGCGACTCAACCCAGTAATTGTCTTTAACATCAGTTTGAGCAAAGCCAAGGGCTAATAATTGATCTTTGGTCAACCTGATATCTCTTGAGTTATAAGAATAATAGGTTTCGCTTTTCCGAGTAGGCGTTCGCCAGTTAATCGAGAGTGACATACCAGAGTTCTCTTTTTGGGCACCGCTATTGTACGGAAGAGCAAGCTCTCTTTCGGTCAGTGTTAATTGTGCTGTTGCATCGCCCATTCGGTTATAAACAACCCCACCTAAAACTGCTAAATTCGTGCCAATAAGAATCGTTAAGCCGACTAATAAGTGTTTTTTCATCATGAGACTCCTTTGCTTAAATTATTTAAACGAATTCGTTTAAATACAATTAATGCAAGAAATGCCGATAAACCTAAGACGAAGAAGAAGATATACTTGGGCATCCAATCCCACCACCAATCGAAAAATTTGGTATAGAGGAATAAGATAAAAAAGACATTACCTGTATTGGTAACTTCCTTCCAGTGGCGCTTAATACCTAGCCAAATTGCAGTTGCCGACAGTACAAAACCAATAAGCTGATAAAAGCCTTCAATGGCATCTGAAGACCAGCTTAAATAACTTATGTTTCCCCAATTTGACAATATCAGGATTGGCAGGAATACCATGATCATTGCCATAATTCGGTAGATAACGTCAAAGCCGCTGAAGTGTTTGTGATTAACTAATTGAGGCATCATACATATGATCAGACTAGGAATGAAAAAGTTTTCTGGTCTTTCGCCAAAGCCGATCCAATACATCCCACTCCAAGTACCAATTTTCATGGCAATAAAGCTACTGATACTCACTATGCCGAAAAATAACAACAACCGAGCATTACAGGCGTAAGTGAGTAATAAAGCAAAAGCTGCCCATACCGCAAAAGCATTGGCCGATGGCGTAATATTAAAGATTTGTCCAAGCATGGCAAGGTTCAATACAAAGCATGACAAGCTCACCAATGCTGCAATTTTGGAGAAGTAGACACTGTTTTCTTTTTGAGCGAGATACAACGACAATAAGAATAAAGTCACAGGTGCAATAATTAAAATTCCCACTTGAATTGGAATGCTAAAGTAGCCCCAAAACTGATAGAACAAAAAGAAGATACTTATCGCCATCGCTAAGGCACCAAACAATGACGCTATTTTCATACCTAGGGTTAATTGTTTGGATTGAATACTGGTGTCGACGTCATAAGTGGCAGATAAATTTTGTAGTAACTGACTATGATAACCCTGAACCTTGCCGGCTTGATCCGGTGGAATAGTTAACACACCATCACTTTCTAGCTCAACCATTTCCTGTTGAAATGCATGAATTTGATCAACGCGGTACTGCGCATCTGCCTGAGAAAATTGCTTTTTTTCCATCTGTTCACTCTCCTTCGTAGAGCCTCATTCTGCCGTATTTAATCATAAAAATAAACAATAAGGAAAACCCAAACAAATATGGTGTAAAAAATGGAATGTAAAATATGGTACTAATAAAATATGGGACAGCCATAAAATTTAGCTACACGCACTAATAGAGTCGGCGAATATCAGTTCTGTTAAGATGATAAATAGAACAGGATTTCAATTGGATAAATCTAGTGAATTCGTGGTTTGAAATTGATGCCTATCAAGTCGTCTTATAAAACGATAAATCCCAGCACATTGTGGGTGCTGGGTTTGGAAAATCGTCTAGATGCGATTGTTAGGGTTGTTTTTATTGTGGTTAAGAATTTCTCAACCAGATATCGGCATTTACGGGTGCTTTGTTTTTACGTTTTTTCTTACCAGTACCTTCAGCCCTTGCCATCGGCTTATCAGCGGCTAAAATCACTTCATTAATAACATCAGTGACTTCAAAACCTGGTACCTGCTCACGTTCAAGCCTTACCTTATTCTTCTTTTCGATGGTTTTAAAATGATGATAATCTTCATAATCAATCAGCGATAATGCTAAGCCCACTTCACCAGCACGGCCACTTCGACCAATACGGTGCATATAGTCTGATGGACTTCTTGGTAAGTCAAAATTGATCACCACGGGAAGCTTTTCGATATCTAGACCTCGGGCCGCAATATCCGTTGCAATTAACACTGATACTTCGCCAGCTTTAAAGCCATCAAGCACACGACTACGCGCGCCTTGGCCTTTATCGCCATGAAACACTTCTGCGGTAATTCCACGTTTAGACAGTTTGTCAGCTAAGTGATTACAGTTGTTTTTAGCATTAACAAAAATAAGCACTTGTCGCCATTGATGTTGCTTGATCAAATGCGCTAACAAGGCTGTTTTCTGCCCCTTGTTAACAGTAAATACACGCTGGACTAGGGTGCTGGCGTCCGCACTTTGCAATTGTATTTCAACAGGCTCATTGAGCAATTCTTGAGTTAAAGCCTGCACTTGCTCAGGAAAGGTCGCTGAAAATAACAAAGTCTGCTTGTTCTTTGGTAATAATGCTAACAGCGCAGATAGCTCGTCAGTAAAGCCTAAGCTTAACATCCGATCGGCCTCATCAAGCACTAAGGTTTTAACCCTATCGAGCTTAATGGCATTACTTGAAATTAAATCGAGCAATCGACCAGGCGTTGCAACCAAA
>JABSRS010000129.1:6003-8810 GCA_013214885.1 Gammaproteobacteria bacterium | reverse complement strand
ACCTCTGGCATCGCCAAGTTAACTCTCGACTATAGTGGCGAGCAGCCAAGCATTATCAGTTTAGAAGAAAATTTTGTTGGGCGTGAACATGGTTTATCAACGCCAAACGGCATACGCATTGCGGATAACCTGCTTTATGTTTCTGACGGTAATGCGGTTAAACGCTATCGCATTTTAGCCGATGGTAGCATTCCACTTTATGTTGGTGGTGATGGGGTTAGCACCAGTAACGAGACCTTAATATGGCAGGGTGGATTAACAACTATTATCGATGACATTATGCCGTTATGCGGTGGCATTGTTATCAGTGATTTCCTCGCGGGAAGAATAAAATATATCAAACGAACAGCCGACACAGGTGGCTACAATGAAACATTTACTGAGGTTTGGAGTTCAAGCCCATTAATTTTTCAATCACCTAGTGCCATGGCCATAGGTCAGCCGCCATTATTTTCTACCGAAAAAGGATTGCTTCAAGAGAAAAAATCAAATATAGGTAACCGATTATCAATGTTATCACTGCCGATTGACCTAAGCCAAGAAGCTGCTTGCAAGGATCTTGCTGAACTCAATAATTAAGCTTCGCGTCTTCCGGCATTTTCATAAGCCCCATTGGGTATATTGCCCATCATCCCCGCAACGTAACGTCGCAAAGTATAACAGGCAACACACCCAACGGAGCTTAATTATTTCACTAGCGAATTGACCATTGCTCTTTAACATAACAACAAATTAAGGTAACAGAGCCTTTGTAATAGTAGCAACAACAGTGTTTACGATTGACGTTGTTTTTGCCCAGCACTTGTTTTGCACTTATGGTTGCGCACTGGGAATTTTTCAGTCATTAATTTGGATGGCCAACAAAAAGTCGATGATCATAAAATTCGATCGACGCGGGCCAAAGCCAGTCGCTACTCACAAGATGATCAATCACATAAAATTATTAAGATAAAAAACGTCGAGTAAATTTAGCTAAATAATAGTCAGATAAACCAGATTTAAATATTAAAAACTCATCAAGTGCCCATTTTCTGGGGATTCAAGCTTGGCACAAAAATTGTAATAACAATATTAATCAGCTAATGATTAGCAGAGCAAAAAATTTTTGGAGAGTTTAATGAGTTTCTTACGGTTAATTTTTAATATTGCATGGTTTGTCACTGGCGGGTTTGTGATGGGACTCGCGTGGTGTGTTGCGGGTATCCTGGCTTGTATTTCAATTATTGGGATCCCATTTGCCAGATCATGTTTTGTGATTGCTCAATTAACATTTTGGCCATTCGGTAATGATTCGGTCAATCGGGAATATATCCACAGAGAAAGTGATATTGGGACTTCAGTGTTTGGAACATTAGGTAACGTGGTGTGGTTTTTATGTTTTGGCCTATGGCTGGCACTTGGTCATATTATTCATGCCGTCGCGTGTTTTGTCACGATTATTGGGATCCCCTTTGGTATCCAACATTTAAAACTGGCGATGTTAAGCTTTGCACCGATTGGCCAAAGCGTTGTTAATACTTCGAATACCAGATAACGAATACCAGATAACGAATACCAGATAACGAATACCAGATAAGTAATGCCCGATAACTAACGCAAAAAAGTGGACAAAAAAAATGCGATGTACTAACTAGCTGTTGCTGTATTTTTATAGTTGAAAATTAATTTTGTTGCGCAAGAGTAACAGGATGCACCATCCCCCGCTCTTAGTCGCATTCATCTGGATAGCTGTTAGGAGAAAAAATCAGGGACGATTTTTTAGATTTTCGCGCAGCAAAGAAAAGCCACTGGTGTGCAAACAATTTAGCTCAAAGAGGCGCATTCAGACATTTGCACATCATAAGACCACCATTAACTAAATAGGCCAGCAACAATTAACTCATACATAGCCAAAAAAAAGCCCGGGACTATTCCAAGTTGTTCCGAGCTTAGGGGAAGTGCTAAATAAGTTTAATATTCAATTCATCTTACCTATAAAACTAATAGTAGTCTAAAGATGCAGATTTACCTGTCTATTGAAGAAATTATTTAGCAACAACGTCGTTAACTAGGGTTCTCGGCAGCTTGTTTTTAATTTTATTGCCAACCCACTTGACCAACCGTTCGTGAATTGTAGCCCAAATAAACTAATCCCTTTTGTTTATCGCTGTTATTGACATTGACATCGCGGCCTTTAAGGAATTCTATTAATTGATCTCTGGTTAAGGCTAGCTGAGATTGGCAAAACATAATCGCTGCTTGATGCTCGAGCTGAATATTTTTAGGCTTTAATTCAAATAATTTAATCCCCAGACGCTGAAATTTCATTTTAGCAATCAGCTGCTGTACATGGCTGGGGAAATACCAAATTTCGCCATCACGCTGGTATAAATTGCTTGATTTAATGCCTTGTAATCTAAAGTCACTAATATGTTGCTCTACTTCACTTAGCATTTTTTGCGATAACGGTGAGAAAGGAAATTTATTTTTAAATTTGGTCGGTTTCGCGAGGTCGGTAGCTACCAATTTCTTAAATTTTGCAATGAAGAATCCTTCGCTGTTATATATTTGCGGCCAAATATGCAAATAACCTTCACTCGTGGTCGCCGCTTGAGCATTGTCAAACAAATTGGCTAACGAGATCACTTCAACCGCCTCACCAAATAGATCTAATAAATATTGGCAAGTGGCTTGGTTTTCAATCGCGTTAAGGGCACAAGTTGAATAAACCAGCTCACCACCAGGTTTAAGTGCCATAAATGCGGAGCGAAGTAAGCCACGCTGAACTTCGCTGACTTCTTTAACGTGCGCAAGGCTCCAGTTTTTAA
>JABSRS010000129.1:1832-5993 GCA_013214885.1 Gammaproteobacteria bacterium | reverse complement strand
CACTACAGGGCGCATCAATGAGCACGGCATCAAAGCTGTTCTCTAAGAAATCACCATGGACGTGACCATCGAAGTGACTAATTAAACAATTGTTAACGCCCATGCGAGTCAAATTACTGTGCAAGGCTTTAACTCTGCTCGAAGAGTACTCGTTGGCAACCAGTAAACCACAATTTTGCATTAAAGCAGCTATTTGAGTCGTTTTAGAACCCGGTGCGGCAGCAAGATCTAATACGGTGTCAAATTGATTGAGTTGCTGAGTCTGATCTTGGTTAAATAATGCCACCGGCGGCAGCATTGAACTGGCTTCTTGAATATAAAATAAGCCCAGAAGATGTTCTGGTATTTTACCTGGTGCCGTAGCATTAGCAGGCATCGTGACCCAAAAGCCAGTATCACACCACGGAATCGGCTCAAACGTCCAACCAAGGGGCGACATTAACGATTTGAATTGGTCAACGGTATTTTTTAAGGTATTAACCCGGATACTAAATCGTAAAGGCTGATGGCACGTTACAATTAAATCATCAATTGACAGATGGCTTGGCAATTGTGGGCGGATTAAGTCGATGAAGTCATCGGGTAATAAAGTATTGTTTGACATGGTTACTAGGGATCAAAATTATTTTTGCCATGATATAACAAATAGAAAGCTGGTGCAGTAAATGGCATAAAACAATCAAGAAATGTTAATAAATTCACTTTTTTCGACCAATGAACTGTTGCTTAGTGGATTTGGGGTTTTCATTTATCGCAACTCAGGTATAGTAGCGACCATTATAGAAAGTAGGTAATAATTTTTGAACACAGATTTCTCGATGTTGTGTAAACAACTTCAAAGCCTTATTGCAGATGAGCCTGATCATATTTCTGTACTATCGAATACTAGTGCATTAATTAATCAAACTTTATCTGATATTAATTGGGTTGGTTTTTATCTAGCAAAGTCAACAGCACCGTCAAAATTGCTCCTTGGTCCGTTCCAAGGCAATGTTGCTTGTTACTCTATTCCAATAGGAAAAGGAGTATGTGGTATCGCCGCTGATACATTAACAACCCAGCGAATCGATGATGTTCATCAATTTGTCGGTCATATCGCTTGCGATAGCCGTTCACAATCTGAAATCGTTATTCCCCTCATTGTTAATAATCAACTCTACGGTGTGTTAGATATTGATAGTCCAAATATTGCGAGATTTAGTGAAAACGATCAGCAAGGACTGGAGTCTTTGGCTAAAATACTCGAACTTTGTTTAAGTAAATGCGATTAATTTAATGTTTTTACTTGCAGTTATGGCCATTTGGGAAAATAATTATGATGTACGACCAACTTGATATAAACGAATTCCTATTTGATATTACCCAAGTGGGTAATTGGGAAGGTGAAGAAGAACTTGCCTCCGACAACATCAATCGGGTTTATCATCGGCTCTTTGAAACAGCCAGTGATGATACTGAAATAACATTGTTTAGAGAAATGCTCGACGCAATTTGGCCTTATTGGCAACATCAACCAGGACTGGTCGAATTAGACGATGAACTAATCGATCACTTTATAGCATTCTTAATTGAAGAATTTAGTAACGACTCGGAAGAATAAATGAATAGTACAGTTAAACTTGCTGATAATAAGGCAGTAATCGCTTATTTAGCAGAAAAATTCCCTAAATGTTTTACCTTAAAGGGTGACGCACAGCCGCTTAAAATTGGTCTATTTCAAGACTTAGCAAGCCGTTTAAGCGAAGATGAAGCCGTCAGCAAAACCCAGTTGCGTGGGGCTATTCGTCACTATACAACAAGTTGGCGCTATCTTCGTGGCACTAAAGCAGGTGCCAAGCGCATCGATCTTGATGGCGTGGAAGGCGACGAGCTTTCTAGCGATCATGTTGAACATGCTAAAAAAGTGTTGGCAGAAAGTCAGAAAAAGGCTAATGCACGCAAAGAAGACAAAGCACCTAAAGTTGCTAAAACTGCTAAGCCATCAGCGGCTAAAACCAGTCGTGCACGTGTGCCTAGTCGTGACACTAAAAAAGCACCAGCAGCACCTAAAGTACTAACTGGTGAAAAAATTAGTGATACAACGGCACTTAAAATTGATCAGCAGGTCCTAGTAACAATAGGTAAAGCACCGATGCAAGGTGTAATTGTTGATATTTCAAAGTCAGATGCCAAAATTCAGTTAACATCAGGTATGATTGTTAAAGTAAAAGCTGAGCATATATTAGTTAAATAACAGGAGATCTTTATGCTAAAACGTTTAACCCTCGGATTAGTCCCAATTTTGCTAGTATCAAACGCCTTGGCGTTACCTGCTAAATACAAACTAGACCAAATTCCGGCGTTAAGCCCTGAACCGCAGCATAAGGTATCCAGTACCCGAGTAACCGCTCTGTTTACTCGGACACATTTTAAATCGTTTGAGTTAAATGACGAATTTTCATCGAAAATTTTCGATCGTTATATTGACTCACTCGATTATAATAAAACCATCTTTAGTGCCTCTGACATTGAATCATTTACCCAATTCCGCTTTGCATTCGACGACATGCTCAAGCAGGGTAAACTAGATGGTGCCTATCATATTTACCAAGTCCAGTTAGAGCGCCGCTATCAACGTTTTGTTTACGCATTGTCCTTGCTTGACACCGCAATGAACTTTGAAGTTGCAGACAGTTATCAATATGATCGCGAAGACGCTACTTGGGCGACGACTCCAGCACAAATTGATGAATTGTGGCGTCAACGGGTAAAATACGACGCCCTTAATTTAAAACTAACGGGTAAAGAATGGCCAGAAATCAGAAAAACGTTAGCCAAGCGCTATAATAATGCGTTAAAGCGCATCACTCAAAGTAAGAGTGAAGATGTTTTTCAGGTAATAATGAATTCATTTGCCCGCTCAATTGACCCCCACACTAGTTATTTATCACCAAGAAATGCTGAACGTTTCCAAGTGGAAATGAGCTTGTCGCTCGAAGGCATTGGTGCAGTATTGCAAGTTCAAGATGACTATACGGTCATTCAGCGCCTAGTGAGTGGTGGACCTGCCGACAGTAGCGAACAACTCGCTCCTGAAGATAAAATAATTGGCGTAGCCCAAGGCGATAAAGAAATTGTTGATATCATTGGCTGGCGCCTTGATGATGTCGTTGAGCTAATTAAAGGGCCTAAAGGCTCTACGGTACGACTTGAAGTTATTTCAGGTGATGCCGGCAGTGCGAGTAAGCCAACGATTATTTCCATTGTCCGAGACACGATTAAGCTTGAAGACCGGGCGGCAAAAGGCGAGATGATTGAGTCATCATTGCCGCAATTTAAAGGGCGTAAACTTGGCGTTATTACTATTCCAAGTTTTTATGTCAATTTAACCAATGATGTCAAAAAATTAATCACGGAATTAGAAGCGCAAGGCAGTGAAGGCTTAATTATTGACTTGCGTAACAACGGCGGCGGGGCACTAACAGAGGCAACATCGCTAAGCGGCTTGTTTATTGAAGCTGGACCCGTTGTTCAAATTAAGAGCAGCAATGAACATGTCGATGTTAGAAACGATCCTGACAGTGCGATCTTTTACCAAGGTCCTGTTACTGTCATGGTTAACCGATACAGCGCGTCGGCATCCGAAATATTTGCTGCCGCATTGCAAGACTACTCGCGAGCTATTGTCGTTGGTGAGCAGACTTTTGGTAAAGGAACAGTACAGCATCATCGTGGCCTAGGTCGTATTTATGATTTTTATGAAAAGCCAATTGGTTTTGTTCAGTATACGATTCAAAAGTTCTATCGCATTAATGGCGGCAGCACTCAAAATAAAGGGGTAGTGCCAGACATTTCATTCCCAAGTGCTATCGACCCTGCTGATTTTGGTGAATCGGTAGCTGATAATACTCTGCCTTGGGATAGTGTTGCTAAAGCAACATTTAGTAAGCGTCAAGATTACCGTGTAAAAGATCTGGGCCAACTCGAACAAAGTCACCACGCTCGGATAGCCAATAACCAAGAGTTCGGCTTTATTTTTGAAGACATCGAACGCTACAAGGCAGAAAAAGATCAGCTTAGTATCAGTTTGATTGAAACGGTTCGTCAAAATAAACGCGATACGCTCGATAAAGTAAAATTAACTCGTGCCAATTTACGTCGTCAAGCACTTGGCTTGCCAGT
>JABSRS010000129.1:0-1822 GCA_013214885.1 Gammaproteobacteria bacterium | reverse complement strand
CGATGAAGCATCTTATATAACATTTGATTTTATCGATTTAGGTAAATTGGTTAAAAACTAAATAATTGTCGCAATTTTGTAAAAAAGCCGCGTTAACCGCGGCTTTTTTATTCGTTATAATTTGTGTCTTGGTAAGATATATGGTGTTATGCCTGTCAAATACACTGAATCAAATATAAGTAACAAACTTGTAACTTATTCAGTGAATAACAATAACAATAATAATTAAGGATTTTTATGACTAAAAATCATCAACAACCATCGACGCTCGATGCATTTATCCCATTAATTTTTTTAGTAACCCTACTCGCTAGTGGCGTTTACTTTTTTGGTGATAGCTCATCTTCAGGTGCTAACCAAATAGCTTTGCTACTTAGTGCGGGCGTTGCAGCAATTGTCGGGATTAAAAATGGCTACCGCTGGGAAGAAATAGAGCAAGGAATAATTAAGGGCATTGGCATGTCATTAGGGGCGGTGCTAATTCTGTTGGCTGTTGGTTCATTGATCGGAACGTGGCTGCTTGCTGGTACAGTACCGACGATGATTTATTACGGGCTGAAAATTTTGTCGCCGTCATACTTTTATGCGGCAAGCTGTATTATTTGTGCGATTGTTGCGTTAAGTATCGGAAGCAGCTGGACGGTTGCAGCGACCATTGGTGTTGCTTTAATCGGTGTTGCAACAGGGCTGGGGGTGTCATTACCAATCACAGCAGGGGCAATCATCAGTGGTGCCTACTTTGGTGATAAAATGTCGCCATTGTCTGATACCACTAACTTGGCACCAGCGGTTGCAGGAACCGAATTATTTACCCATATCCGCCACATGGCTTGGACATCGGTACCGAGCTTTGTTTTTGCATTAATCGTGTTTATTGTGTTGGGTTTGGCTGAGTCAGGCGAGACAGCGGGTAACAAAATTGACCAGATGCTAGTCGGTTTAGAGAGTAAATTCTTTATATCGTGGTACTTGCTAGTACCGTTGGTCGTTACTTTGGGCATGGCGTATAAAAAAGTTGCGGCATTTCCTGCTGTTTTCATTGGCGCATTAGTTGGCGGTTTATGGGCGGTGCTGTTTCAGCAAGAACTCGTGCAATCGCTGGCCAGTGATGGTCTCTCAGCTGCTACGGGTTCATTAACCGTGGTGTGGAGCGCAATGTTCGATGGTATTACGATTGAAACGGGTAACAGTGATTTAAACTCGTTATTGTCGGGTGGTGGTATGTCATCAATGTTAACCACCATTTGGCTAATTATCTGTGCCATGACCTTTGGTGCTGTGATGGAACACGTTGGGTTATTACGCCGGGTTGTTGAATTGTTACTGTCATTTGCCCAAAGTGCCTCGTCACTTATTGTGACCACTATTCTGACCGCCTTTGGTTGTAACTTACTAACCGCGGATCAATATATTGCCATTGTGATCCCTGGCCGAATGTTTAAAGACGAGTATGAAAAGCGGGAACTAGCACCTGAGAATTTATCTCGCGCCTTAGAAGACGGTGGTACAGTAACCTCAGCATTAGTACCATGGAATACTTGTGGTGCTTACATGCAGTCGGTCTTAATGGTTAACCCACTCGATTATGCAATCTATTGTATCTTCAACTGGGCTAGTCCACTGTTTGGGATTATCTTTGCGATGATTGGCTTTAAGATTAAGACACTGGTTCAAAAAGAGCCATCAGTGAGCGTCGTTTAGTTAATCATTAATATTAAAGAGCCTGAGTAATCAGGCTTTTTTTTGCTATATCCTAATTAGCTGTTGTGGGGTACATAATTCATTGAAAGTGTTGGTATTTGATAAAGCAAGCTTGAGCAGC
>JABSRS010000013.1:18979-21175 GCA_013214885.1 Gammaproteobacteria bacterium | reverse complement strand
GATGAATTTGGTGTAAACACTAACGAATGGGTAGCAACTGAGGTAGTAAATTTCTCGTTAGATTACACCTTACCGCAATTGCCTGAATTAACGTTTGGCTTCGCGGGAAAATGGCAATCGGCAACCAAAAATAAGACCGCTGCCGTTAAGCAAGCTTCATATGTACTCGTTAATACCTTTGCCCGTTGGAGTGTATCAGAGAGTCTTTCGATCCAAGCGAACATTGACAATATAACGGATGAAAAGTACATCACTAGTTTAAATAGTGTTGGTTTTTACGGTGCACCAATCAACGGTAGTATCAACGTAACGTACAGTTTTTAAAAACGTAAGCGCATTAAATTAAAAGTAAATTTAATGCGCTTTTGCAATTTCCTACCGAATTTATTATCGATCTCTTATTCACTTGTTTGTTCTGCTCGATCGGGGTTTCTTTACTGGTCAAGCGGCAGCAGCTATTTAGCAAGTGGTTTTGCAAAATTAGTGCGATGTTTGCCGATGATATCTTGATGATGAAGTATGGACATTTTTATGTCTGGAATAAAGAGAAAGGCGAACAGCACTCGACTGTTACACGCTAACAATTCATAAAAAAACTGCATGAGAAGTTCTTTTCCTCGTTTTTTGTAAAATACTTTTGGTGATGTTTTCTTGGGGAATCAGGGTTAGTCCTAATGATCCAAGGTGCAATGATCGGTCAAAATTGATGTTGCTATTTTTATACTAGATTGAAACGATAATAGTGTTAAACTAATCGTGTGTTAAATGTACTACCAACAGGTTAAGTTCGCTTCAGATGGTGGTTGATTTCCATGATCAGGAAACTCTGATTGACCAGACTATTGAAAAAATCTTGGTGGCAGGTAGTCCACCGGCCATTCGAGCGGTTAATGCCCTGGATAAAAAATTGGCAAGTGAAGTTGTCGATGGTTTATTGAAATATAATTTTATCGAACAAGCTAGTATTCGAGATGAATTATCTGAAGAATTAGCGGTAGCAACCACATCATTTTCCCCCAGTAAAACTCAGTGGTTGACTGATTCGTTTTCCCCGACGACTAAGATATACCAGACCTTGCTTAGACCACCTGGTGATGCTGAGTTTAAGCCTGGAGCTATGATCCTAAAAATTAACATGGATAGTGCGCTGGCGTCTTTTTATGATCGTTCGCTGATGATCTTTTGGTCAGGCCTTGTCAGAATTTTTTTCCTGTCATTTTTGCTGTTTATCTTGTTCCACCTTGTTCAGACCAAACCACTTAAGAATTTAGCAATGCAATTTAGGGCGGTTGAAATTGGCGACGGGGGCAAGTTGTCCGTTCCTGAATCACATAAGAATAGCGAGTTGGGATTGCTGGCAAATTCAGCCAATGGTTTTATCAGCAAAGTTGAGCAATTAGTGTTTGATCAGGCAGAGATTGAAGCGGCTTTAACCCAAAGTGAACAGCGGTTGTTAAAGCTTATCGACCAAGTTCCCCAACTTATCTTGGCGCAAGATGCCAATGGTAAAACCCTTTTTGCCAATAATGCCTTTGCGAAATTTTATAATACTTCAACTGAAAACCTTCTGTGACATTCATGGTCATAGTCGAGATGAGATAACAGGGCTGGATAAGTTTCGTCAGCTGGTGTTACAACAACATCAATCTTGACATCAGCAAGAAATAACCCTGACATCATTAAACGGTAAGGCCAATACTTTTACGATTCAGATCGCACCTTTTGAGGGTTATAATCAGCCAGCCACCTTGCTGGTTGCCAGTAATATTAATGAACAAAAGAAAATCCAAAAGCATATTGAGCAACTAGCAACTCATGATGCCTTAACTGGACTCCCTAACCGACTGCTATTCAATGACCGATTGAGTCATGCTATGGCTAATAGCAAGCGAGACGGCCAGTTGAATGCTATCTTATTTCTCGATTTGGATCATTTTAAGAATATCAATGACTCGCTGGGACATTTAGAAGGGGACAAGTTGTTAGTGCATGTGGCAAACGTATTACAACATTCGGTTAGAAACAACGATACAGTGGCTAGATTGGGCGGTGATGAGTTTGTGATCTCGCTGGAAAATTTACCACAAGATCGTCAACAGGCCCAACAAGTAACTCAGGAGATCAGCGACAAAATCCTGGACAAGTTTATTGAGTCGATGAATGTTGATCAGCATCTTCATCATATCGGTGTCAGTA
>JABSRS010000013.1:0-18969 GCA_013214885.1 Gammaproteobacteria bacterium | reverse complement strand
CCCAACAGCGGACGAAAACGTCATCGACTTGATGCGATATGCTAATACTGCGATGTATCAGGCCAAAGGTAATGGACGAAAACAAGCGGTGTTTTATGATGCGAGTATGAGTGCCCTGGTTGAATACTGACAAAGTATGTAAAATCAGCTACATCAAGCATTGCAAGAACAACGATTCGAAGTTCATTACCAACCACAGGTTGCTAAGTCTGGTGCCATTTATGGTTTTGAAGCACTTATTCGGTGGCATCATCCCGAGCGAGGCCTAGTGGCTCAAGGTGAGTTTATTCCTATTCTTGAGTCCTGCGGTTTGATCATACCCGTTAGCGATTGGTTGATTGATCATTGCTGCCAGAAATTTTGGATTGGCAACAATCTGGCTTTTGGCAAGAGGGCTGGCATGTCGCAATAAATGTCAGTCCGTTACAGTTTTATCAGGAACAATTTATTCAGACATTGGCTGACAAACTTAATGATGCTGGCATACAGGGCAACTGTATTTTCATTGAAATTACCGAAACGGTTGCTATCGAAAATGTTGAATTTTCTGCTGCTAGGTTAGCGGAGATCAAAGCGTTGGGTATGTCAGTAGCACTGGACGATTTTGGTACGGGTTACTCATCTCTGAGTTATCACAAAGATTTTCCGATAGATATCCTCAAAATTGATCGGTCTTTTATCAAGGAATTAGGCCTTAAAGACAAAACCACATCGATCGTGGAAGCGATTATCGCCATGGCGATAATTCTAGAGATCGTGGTGATTTGTGAAGGAGGTGGAAACAGAGTTACAGATTAATATTGCGAGTTACTGTGGTAGTGAATATTTCCAGGGCTTTTATTACTGTCGCCCAGTGATCGCAGGCAGCTTAATATCTGATTACAGTAAATAGTTAAAAACCTTCCGCTCTTTTTCAAAATCCGTAGCCTTGAGCATGGCGGTTCAAGTCTGCTTATCGGTCCTGTCTTGTCAATGTTCTCGACTTGGGATTAAATGAACTGGGTTGTGTTTTAGAGCTTGTTGTTCAATAAACCGTTCTATTTTATTCAGTTCAAGTTGGTAAAAATCAATCAATGCCATGTCTAAATCGACTGTCCGTTTCACCACTGGGTCGCGTGTGGAAAAATGCGCTTGCACTAATTGTCGTGCGTCGCTGTTCTTTAGCGTAACGCGGTGTGGAGGTAAGTTGTGTTGGTAATATGGCCCTTCAGATCAGCACCATGACGCACTATCTTCATTCGACGGCGGAGTAAATCACACGTAGCACGCATCTCTTTAGGGTAGACATACGCTAACGGGAAATTACCGCCACGCATTAACTTGGCTATTCTGAAGGGGCGATTCTATCATTTTAGCTTTACCACCGTGAATCGCTTTCATATACAGCGCATGGCCAAGAATAAAGTCGACACCGATATCATCACTGAAATCAGATACCCAATACCAACAGTGCATGCATTCAACACCGACAACAATTGCCGTCGGTGTTTGCTGATCATTAAAGCTAGCTGTTGTACTTTCCAGCCGTAATAACTTTATTTACCGATTTAAATCACTAACATTGGATAAAACACTTCCCAATTAGTTGATTCAAATCAATTTTGTTCTATAAAGTCTTTCATTACTTAATACTATATTACCTCGAATTTTATCCGATCACTGTCTGTTGATTGCTAAAAAATATCAAAATCGCCGCCAGTAGAACAATTTTTAATCAATAAACAATCAATGTGATTAACAACAACTTTTAACTGTTGTCAACGTGCGACAAATTGTCACAGATGATTCTGTTCTAAACTGAGATAAAATAGCCTTGTTTTTAAGTAGATAATTTATCTCAGTAATTTGGCTGAGATAATATTATTCAATAGGGATAGCAATGTTTAATAGTAAAATGAAAAAGGCGGTTTTAGCCAATGCAATAATGACGGCTTGTTTGTTAACGGGGTGTGGCTCTAGCGATTCGAGTACTGAACTTGCTCAGAGTTATATTCCAACACCGGGCAAGGTGACGATCCAATTTTCAGCGGTAAAAGGGGACTTAGCTGTTGGTTGTGATGAGATGGTTGCAGAGCTTGGGCCAAAAGAACAAGATAGTGTTGGGATTAATGATATTAGATTTTTTGTTGGCGATCTTAGTTTATTCGACGCCAATGGTCAGGAAATTACGGTAGAACTAGACAGTAATGACTTCCAATATAGCGATGACAATGGCTCGGTTGCATTGATTGATTTAACCGATGATACGACCAATTATTGTGAGTATGGCGGGACTGCGGCAACTAACTATCAAATAACGCTGGATGCCAGTGACACTCAGATCAATAAAATATCGTTTAAAGTTGGTGTTCCACAAGCAATGATGAAGGCAATTATTGCCAATAACACCACTGAAACTGCGCCTAAGCCGTTAAATTCAATGTTCTGGACTTGGGCGAGCGGTTACCGTCATTTTATGTTTAATTTTGACATTGTTAGTGGTGCTGGCGTTGAGTCAATGGGCGCAATTCATTTAGGTAGTCATGGCTGCGGTGGTGATAGTTCTAAAATATTAACCGATAAGGAGCAATGTGATCGCATTAATACCCCACAGGTAACGCTTGATAACTTTAACCCAGCAGAGCAAAAAATAGTAATGGATCTAGGTAAGTTGTTCAAGGACGTGACGTTTACAACCGATGAACTTGATCAAGATGGCAATGTTGTTGGTCAAAGACCAAGCGTGCGTTGTCATGCTTCGCCAATCGATAAGCAGCCAGACTGTGGTCCAATATTAAGCAATTTCGGTATTGATCATCTTACTGGTGATAGTGACGCTAGCAAACAAACTGTATTCTACGCGAAGTAATTGTGGAGGCTCTGGCGTTGCCAGAGCTATATTTATGTTAAGAAAATTATTATTTATCACGTCATTGTTATTGCTTTTATGCTCGTGCCAAGAATCAAAAACACAATTGGTTGAAGATCCAGAACAAGAAAATATAAGGGCGTTACTGGCATTACCCGACCACATGCCGTTACCCTACATTCCTAAATATAACCCATTGACCAAGGAAAAAATAAGCCTAGGCAGAAGACTTTTTTATGATAAAAAATTGTCGGCCAATCAGACACAATCTTGCGGTAGTTGTCATTTTCAAGCGTTAGCTTTTAGTGATGGAAAAGTCACACCGACAGGTAGCACCGGTCAGTTGTTGGCTCGCAATAGTCAGGGCTTATCTAATGTCCTTTATCACACGACTTTCACGTGGGCTAATAATACGCTACCCGATATTGAAGATCAGCTGCAAATTCCTATCAGAGCCGATGCGCCAGTCGAATTAGGCGTAACAGATCAATATATTGATGAGGTGCTTGCGAGGTTTTCCACCGATCCTGTTTATCAAACCATGTTTGCCGCTGCTTTTCCTGAAGATGGAGCTGTGACCATGAACAAAATTGTTTTTTCAATCGCAAGTTTTGTCCGAACAATGATCAGCGCCAATAGCCCCTATGACCAATTTATTGCAGGTAACGATTATGCAATAACCCCGGCAGCAAAACGAGGGTTAGCCTTATTTAATGGTGAAAAATTTGAATGTTTTCATTGCCATCGCGGGATTAACTTCTCAAATTCATATCGAGATATTAACACCGATCCTGTGGCAATTAGCTTTGAATTTTTTAATGTTGGACTTTACGACACCGATAGTACTGGTAGTTATCCCAGGATTGATCAAGGGTTATACGAAGTTGGTTTTAATCCCGATCATCGTGGCATGTATCGGCCGCCAACGTTACGAAATGTTGAGCTAACAGGTCCATATATGCACGATGGTAGCATCACAAACTTGCGAGATGTGATCAAGCACTACTCGGATGGAGGTCGCAATGTCACCACTGGTCGTTACGTGGGTGATGGCCGATACAGCCCGCTAAAGTCAGCGTTAGTCCAACCGTTTAGTGCATCTGAACAAGAAATTGACGATTTGATCGAATTCTTAAACTCTTTAACCGATCAAGACTTCATTACTAATCCTAAATTCTCAAACCCTCATCAAGAGCCATAACTAATGAAAAAAATAATTCTGGCAACCGCAATACTATTACCTAATATTGCGCTAAGTCATGACGATATAGCGGATCAAAATCAGCTTATTTTGGACACCGCAATTACATACAAGTCACAAGAAAATAGTAATATCAACCAAGTATGGAAAATTTCCGGCGCAATGTTAGGGCAAGAAGCCAATCGAATAGGCAAGGGGATTAATATCGATCAAGCCTCACTTTATGGTAAAAAACACCTCAACGATAGCTATTGGTTAGTCTCTCAAGTTAGTGCGCACAGCCATAGCGGCGAAACAAAACTAGACCTTGAACAACTATATTTGCAATTTTCACCAACTATTAGTGGTCATGAATTTACAACCCAATTAGGAAAAATAGCCACTAATACCACGCCGTTGGCAAATTTTCACAGTGCAAATAATGATTTCAGTGAAGCGTCATTATTATCAGACGTGTTCTTTGGTCGCCATAGCCAAGATTTAGGGATTAGTGTTAGAACTAAATATCAACAGTTTAGCCTAGGTTTAGAGCTACTTAATGGTGATAATTGGCCTGCTAGTCAAGGTGAAATGGCCGCAGGTGTCTATGCTAAATATGGTCAACATATAGGTCAGTTTTATGTTGACGTTAATATCTGGGGCCAGTCTAACAAAGCAAATCTCAGAAATGATGCAAGGCTAAATAGTAATCATCACAGTAGTAGTTTGGTTAAACAAATTAATTATTACTTTACTGGTGACACGGTACAATACGGCGTTGATGCTAAATTAGGCTATCAAGCTGATGATTGGCAAACGAGTTTGGGGCTTAATGTTATTAATGCCGATATTAGTGGCAAAGTGTCAGACCTCACTCAAAGCGCACACATGGAATCCACGATCATCGGGACTCAGGTTGTTTGGCAGTGGGCATTTAGTGATTACCAATTGGCGGTTGGTTATGATTTATTAAAAATAGATAATACCTTTAGTCAAATCAGTTCCAAGTTACTATTGGAGGATGCTGGGCTGTTGGTCAGCAATTTTAATCCCAATAAAATTGCAGCTAGCTTGCAATACGAGTTAAATCCAGAGCTTAAATTTAGACTTGAATGGATAAAAGAACAAACCAAACCAAATCAAATCGACACTAGAATTGGTGTTGGGGTGATCTGGCATTATAGTTTGCTATAGCATCAACTTAAAATAAGCAAAGAGTCCATAATTTATAGGCTCTTTGCTTTGGTAAGATACAATAAACGCTATGAACTTTGTGCCAATAGCGAGGCTGCTTAACAACCTAACCAATTGCCTTAATTTGCTCTTTGGTCAGGCTGCTTTTGGCACTGATAATCCATTTGGCGTATAAGACTAAGCCAATCGCCGATAACACGCCAACTAACCCCATTACAAACCATACCACGCCGATATTGTTTGCTTGATATAGCTGCTCGGTTAGGATTGCTGGGGTTTTGCCACTGACTTTCACTAGGGTGTCAAAATACTCACCTTGGGCAATGGTGGTTAGTTGCTGGTGACCGTATGAATACTGTTGGTTAAGCAGTTCGCGCGCTAGGGTTTCTTTGGCGGCGTATTTGTCATAAAGCATCGGTCCTACATAACTTTCGGCGATCCAGCCAATGCCTAACGGTAAATCTTTAAAGCCTAAGTACATTGCTTTTTTATCATCCGGGGCGATGTTGCCGATAAACTTGGAAGAGGTTGGGCTCGCTAGCATCTCGCCAATACTAAAAGTGACAATAGCTAATAAAATAAACCACGCGGCGTTAACCCCGCCAATAATAAATAAGCCACCGCTGCACAATAGTGTGCCAACTACCAAACTTTTCATCGTGCCTAAACGCGCGGCAAATCCTGCGACAATAAAACAGGTCAGCATGATTAAACCAAAGTTAATGTTCATGATCCCTTCGGGCATTACATATTGACCGCTGGGGTCAATCGCCAGCACGCCGCGCCATATGGTTGAGTCGGTCCCATTACTGCCAAACAAGCTGGTGACTATGGTTGAGGTGTCGATCCAGTCTCGAATATGCACTGGCAGCACATCAAACAGTGCCATAAACATAAACCAGAACCCAGAGAATATAACGGTGTACCAAATCAGGTGCGGTTGGGCGAGTTCTTTGAGCGAGGTTTTCCATAGCGGTGCTTGGTCGGTTGCTTTGGCTTGAGCAGCAAGTCGTTGCTCTTTACCTGGCTCTTTGTAAATTAGCAGCAACACAAAGTTAATACTGATAATCGCAGCACAGGCGAAAAAGACATTCTGCCAATCTAATATTCGTAATTGCGCCGCCATTAATGGCCCAAGCCAGCCGCCGATATTAACCATTTGATAGAATACGCCCCAGGCCATGGTCGAGTTGTCGGGGGTGGTTGATTTGACTAAGGTGCCTTGGATCCCTGGCTTGAATAAGCCCGTACCAAAGGCGAGTAAGCAAGCACCAGCGAAGAAGCCCCAATAACTCGGAAAGAAAGCCATCGTCAAATAGGCCGCAATTTTGACCACCGTTGAGAGGGCAATGGTTTCTTTGTAGCCGAATCGATCGGCTAAGCCACCAAAAAACACTGGCACAAAAGATTGAAACAGTGCCCATGACATTAATATGGTGCCAAATTCGGTCATGGTAATACCAAGACCTCCTTTGGATAATGGATCGGTGGCGTAAAGACCAGCAATGGTTTTTACCCCATAAAATGCTAATCGTTCAATTAACTCCATTCCACCAACGACCCAAAAAACATAACCTAAGGTGGTTAGCGAAGCCAAAAAACCAATGCGTTTAATACTCGAAACTTCGGTACTTAATGTGGTATCTGTCATCACTGCGCTTATTTTTGTTATTATTGATGCTTACAAACTAGAATATATTGTATACAATATCAAGTTAAAATATGTCGTAAATAAAAAAGGGTAAATCATGACTATTGGCATCGGCGGTTCAAATCCACAACAACAACTTAGTCAATTAACCGATATGACGGGTGATATCAGTCCAGTCACTGCGCTGGAATATCGCTCGCGAATTGAGCGTGCGCAACAGCTAATGCAACAGCAGGGTATTAGCGCGTTATATATTAATGCGGGCACTAATCTCGCTTATTTTACTGGCACAGTTTGGCATGCATCAGAGCGGATGGTCGGTGCGTTGCTACCAGCTAGCGGTGAGTTAACCTATATTGCGCCATGGTTCGAGCAATCAACCTTAGATGGCTTTATGGTGATTAAAGCAGAGGTTGTTGGTTGGCATGAGCATCAGTCGCCTTATCAATTATTTATTGAGTTATTAGCTAAAAACAATATCGCTAGCGGCACCATTGCGGTTGATGAGTCGAGTTCGTTTTTCTTGGCGGATGGCTTAATTCAAGCGGCTAAAACTGCTGGTTTAGGATTAGATTTTGTCACCAGTAAGCCGATCACGGCGGGCTGCCGAATGATTAAATCGGCCAATGAGCTGGCTTTATTGCAGCGCGCAAAAGACATGACCATGGCGGTGCATCAAGCGGTGGCAAAAATATTAAAACCAGGCATTACTACAACCGAGGTGAGCGCCTTTATTCATCAGGCCCATTTAAAAGTTGGCGCAGCGGCTGGCTCGTATTTTTGTATTGTGTTGTTTGGTGAAGATACCGCTTATCCCCATGGCGTAAAGAACCCTAAGGTGCTCGAACAAAACGACATGGTGTTAATTGACACAGGTTGTTTGTTGCAAGGATATAACTCAGATATTACCCGTAGCTATGTTTTTGGTCAGGCAAGTGAGCGTCAGCGCGAAGTGTGGCAGCATGAAAAAGATGCCCAAGCTGCAGGTTTTGCTGCGGCTAAAATCGGTGACGCTTGTGAGTGCGTTGATATCAATGCCCGTGCGTTGTTAGCAACTCAAGGCTATGGACCTGACTATCAACTACCAGGTTTACCGCATCGTACTGGGCACGGTATTGGCTTAGATATTCACGAATGGCCATATTTGGTTCGTGGCGATAAGACGCCATTAGCCGCTGGAATGTGTTTTTCCAATGAGCCAATGATCTGTATTGAAGGGGAATTTGGCGTGCGCCTTGAAGATCATTTTTACATGACCGAACAAGGACCAAAGTGGTTTACCACGCCATCACATTCGATTGATGATCCGTTTGGTGTAGAGGTTTAATCTATCGTAACTATTGCTGCTGATAAACTAAATGAGCAGCAATTAAATCACTGAGTGCGGTGCCAACAGCTTTAAACAAGGTTATTTGTTGATCGTTGCTCCGCCCTTGGTGCTTACCAGCGCAGAGATCACTTAATTGCGCTTGGACATCTTCAGCTTTGAACACCCCTTCGCTAATCGGAATGAGTAATTCACCGGCCTCGTTAAGCACATTCGTGGCACTATCAACAAATACTGCACTGTTTAATATTGCTTGGGTGTCACATTCGCGACGGTCGCTATGATGATTACCAATCAGGTCAAGGTGCGCTCCAGCTTTTAACCACTCGCCTTTGACTAATGGCTCGCGCGATGCGGTGGCGCAGCTAATGATATCTGCCCCTCTTACTGCTTGTTCGGGATCGTTAGAGCTAATAAAGTTAATGTGTGGATGATGCTCGCTCATCTCGCTAATTAACTTACTCACTTTGTCAGGGGTGCGACCAATGATCGTCACTTGCTTGAGGTTTCTGACGTTCAAATGAGCATTAATCATATAGCTGGCGAGATTACCCGTGCCAAAGAACACCATGGTTTCGCTGTTTTCTCGTGACAGGTATTTAGAGGCTAATGCCGACACTGCCGCGGTGCGCCACAACGTCACGCTGGTGCCATCAACTAGGGCTAACGGCACGCCGTGCTTGCGATCAAATAACATAATTTTCGAGTAGAGCGAGTCGTAGCCGTCGCTGGCATTGTTGGGAAAATAGGTAAAAGACTTAACCCCAATCACCTGTTCATTCCAGGCGGGTAATACGGCAAAGGCATCGTGACTGTCGCTGGTGGCATCGAGTTCAAATACCTGACGTTTTGGCATCCCAAACTGGCCAGAAAAACCTAGCGCGAGTGCTGGAATTAACTGATCAAAATTCAGTGAATCGTGGACCTGCTGTTGTTCAATTACTTGCATTTTAATTACCTATAAAATAAAAGGTTTGGGAGCATGAGTCAGAATTTCATAACCTGTTTCGGTAATTAAAATATCGTCTTCTAAGCGGACACCGCCAAAGTCAGGAATATAAATGCCTGGCTCAATGGTAATGATATTGCCTGGCTCAAGGACGTAATCACAACCAGGCCCAATAAACGGCTGTTCATGTAAGAATAAACCAACACCATGACCTAAGCCCGCGCCGCTAAACTGAGCGAAAGGAGAGGCATCAATAATAGCTTGCGAGGCGTTATAAGCTTCAATACTTGGTAATCCTGGCTTTAATATTTCAATCGCGGCTTGTTGGGCTTGGGCGACAGTTTGGTAAACATCGCGTTGCTTGGCTGAAGCTTCGCCTAAAACATAGCTGCGCGTCATGTCTGAGCGATAGCCATTAATCACCGCGCCAAAATCTAGGGTGATAAAATCGCCGTGTTGCAGTTGCTGGGTGCTCGGAATGCCGTGGGGCAATGAACTGCGCTGAGCAAATAACATAATGGTGTCAAAAGATAAGTCTTCTGAGCCGATTTTTTTCATTCGGTACTCAAGTTCAATCGCTAAATCACGCTCGCTAGCACCTTGGACAAAGTAGGGCATCAGTTCGGCTAACGCTTGGTCGGATATTTTAGCTGCTGCTCTGGTTTGCGCTATTTCCCAATGATCTTTAACCATCCGTAATTTTTCGACCACGCCAGTGAGCGGGTAAGTGGTGATACTTCCTAACTCGCTAGCGATATCTTGCCACACTGAAAAGCTAACAAAGGCGGCGTCAAAACCCAGTTTTTCAACCTGTGGTAAGTGCTTCTTAATGCAACTGCCTAATGTTTCTTTAACCCGTTCGCGCGAGTAAACTTCAAAATCTGGGCATTGGGTGATCGCTTGTTCAACATAGCGATAATCGGTAATAAAATAGTTAGCCTCTTGGGTGATAATGCCATAAGACGCATGACCACTAAAGCCGCTTAAATAGCGGAGATTTTCAGTGCCAAGGACGAGAAAGGCATCTAAATTACGGGTGGTTAGTTGCGCTCTAAGTTGTTGCTGTCTTTGTTGGAAAACTGTATTCATCGTAAAATAAATCCTTGTTTTAGTGGATCATGAGGATCGATATAAAATTCGTTGCTGCCCGTCACATAAGCCATGCCATTAATTTGTGGGATCACTGCTGGGTATTGCGCTACCTCACTGGTCGCGACTACCTTGACTTCAAAGCTAGTGCCGAGAATACTCTCGATGGTTATCGCTTGATTTAATGACAACTCGTTATTGGCAAAGTGGATTGCTGCTCGGCCACTAACGCCAGTGCCAGTGGGGCTTCGATCTAATTCACCTTCGGCAAAGATACAGACATTACGGCTATGGGCATCAGCGTTAAGTGTTTGCTGGTGTGAGATAAATATCACTCCGTATAAAAAGCTTAAATCAGGTTGGCCAGGGTATTCAATCGCAAACTGACTTTGCACCGCCGCTTTAATTTTTTGGCCGCTGGCAATGATTTGATCATGGTTGCTAATTGATAAATCGAGCCCTATTTTCTCGGCATCAACATAGGCATAAAATGCGCCGCCATAAGCTAAGTCAAAGGTGACGTTACCAATGCCCTCGACCTTAGCAATTTGTTGCTTTAATGACACAAAAGAAGCGACATTATTAAAGTAGATATTAGTGGCTGCACCATTAACCACTTCAATATACGAGGTAATTAACCCCGCTGGGCTATCAATGCGTAACTCGTTGATGCCCTCAACGGCAGCAATGACCTTGGCTTCAACCGCTGCTTTTGATAAGGCAATAATGGCATGGCCGCACATGGTGCTGTAGCCTTCATTATGTAAAAACAACACCCCAAAGTGGCTGTCACTGCGTTCTGGTTCGGTGATGAGTGCGGCATACATATCGGCATGACCGCGTGGTTCAAAGATTAAGGCTTGGCGTAAATCGTCGAAATTCTCGAGGCAATATTGACGTTTTTCTAAGATAGTGTCGCCTTTAAGCGTTGGAAAACCGCCCGTAATAATCCGCAGCGGTTCGCCGCCAGTGTGCATCTCAAGGCTTGAAATATGGAGCCAATCTGCTGGTGGCTGCCAATTGCCAAAATTATTCTTCATCACAATAAAACTCACTAACTGGTAATTGTATACAATATACCTATGGGTTTGTTGTTATGCAATGGACTTATTAGCTTAATAAGTTTTTGCTAGTAAGTTGGCTATAACAGCAGTATAAATAGATAAGGTGTCAGGGTCGTTAAGTAATGAAAGGAATTATTATGTTAAACCCAAGAGAGATAACCACAGTCGCTCAAGCCAAGCAGATTGTCGAGCAACACGGACTTAGTCATGTCAAAGTCGGCTTGTTTGATATCGATGGCGTGATGCGTGGTAAGTATATGAGCAAGGAGAAATTCTTTTCATCGCTTGACCATGGTTTTGCCTTTTGTGATGTCGTGCTGGGCTGGGACTCCAAAGATCAGCTCTATGACAATGTTACTTACACGGGTTGGCATACTGGCTATCCTGATGCACCAGTAACAATTATCCCCAGTAGTTGTCGCGCTGTGCCTTTTGAAGGGGATATGCTGCTGTTTATCGCCGAATTTAGTGGTGGTGCGGCTGCCATTTGTCCGCGCGGCGTATTACATCGCACCATTGAGCAAGCTAAAAAACTTGGCTTTAATGTTAACGCGGCCTTTGAATATGAATTTTTCATGTTTAATGAAACGCCTGAGTCGGTACGGCAAAAAGGCTTTAAAAATTTAACCCCAATCACCCCCGATTTTTTCGGTTACTCAATGATCCGCAATTCGGTCCATGCCGATTTATACCATCAATTATTAGATCTTGGTCAAGCGATGGATTTCCCCATTGAAGGTTTGCACACTGAAACGGGCCCTGGGGTACTAGAAGCCGCCTTAACTTATGATGATGCCAGTTCTGCCGCCGATAAGGCGGCATTGTTTAAAACCTTTGTTAAAGTTTGGGCTCAGCGCAATGACATGATGGCAACGTTTATGGCGAAATGGTCAAAAGATTTGCCAGGCCAGAGTGGTCATATTCATTTGTCATTAACCGACAGCGACGGTAAATCAGTTTTTCACGATCCTACTCAAGAACACAATATTAGCGCCGTTCAGCGACACTTTATTGCTGGTCAGCAACGCTTAATGCCCGAATTTTTAGCGATGGTCGCTCCAACCGTTAATAGTTATAGCCGAATGGTGCCAGGGGTGTGGGCACCGCTTGATGCAACTTGGGGCATTGAAAATCGTACGACTGCACTGCGGGTGATCCCTGGTTCGGCTACGTCGCAACGGGTTGAATACCGAATTGGATCGGCCGATGCTAATCCGTATTTGGCGCTGGCAGCAGCGTTGGCATCGGGTCTGTATGGCATTGAGCACAAGCTTGAGCCATTAGACCCAGTGCAAGGGAATGCTTATGTGCAACCGCAGCCAGCAGAACTGTCGTTGCCACCGACGCTGTTTGAAG
Organism: Gammaproteobacteria bacterium; assembly: GCA_013214885.1. Taxonomy (GTDB): domain Bacteria; phylum Pseudomonadota; class Gammaproteobacteria; order Enterobacterales; family Psychrobiaceae; genus Psychrobium. The sequence goes on along the minus strand of JABSRS010000013.1, from coordinate 6,311 downwards.
CTGCTGGTCGCTTTAAACAATCAAAAATTGCCCAGCAATTATTTGGTGAGCAATTTGTCGCTCATTTTGCGGCAACTCGAGAGTGGGAAGAGCGCGAGTATCGTCGCCATGTTTCTGACTGGGAACTTGAACGCTACTTCGAAATTATTTAGGGCGATAATTTATGAGTAAAGAACTTAGCACCATGCAGTTAACCTACTCACCAATCGATAACGCTGTTTATGTTGAGCGCGCGTTGGCGAATTCGCAACAAATAACCGCTGCCTTGGCGCTGGCGACGACAGCCCAACAACAATGGCGTCAAACCACGATCGCGCAGCGTCAGGCGATTTGTCATCAAATGGTGGATGCATTTATGGCCAATCAAGCAGAAATCGCCGAACAATTGTGTTGGATGATCGGACGACCGATCCGTTATGCCACAGGAGAGGTGGCGGGATTAGTCGAACGTGCCCGCTATATGATCGACGCTGCCGAGTCGGCATTAAAAACAATTGAGCTGACAGAGCTACCCAATGTGACTCGGTATATTAAACGGCAACCGTTAGGTGTGGTGTTAGTTGTTGCGCCGTGGAATTACCCATACTTAACCGCGATTAATAGCATTATTCCAGCAATTATGGCGGGTAATGCAGTGATCCTCAAACACTCGGCGCAAACGCCTTTATGTGCTGAGCAACTCTATGGTGCGTTCAGACAAGCAAAATTACCCACAGGGGTATTTCAGTATTTACACCTGAGTCATTCGGCGACAGAATCAATGATTAAGGATCGGCAGATCATCCATGTTGCTTTCACTGGCTCTGTCACTGGTGGCGCAGCGATTGAACAGGCTGCTAGCGGGCGCTTTATTGGGGTTGGTTTAGAGCTTGGTGGCAAAGATGCTGCTTATGTCCGCTGTGATGCTGACATTGAGCGTGCTGTTGACAGTATCGTCGATGGCGGATTCTTTAACTCTGGGCAATCTTGTTGTGGCATCGAGCGTGTTTATGTCCACGCTGATGTTTATCAGCAATTTGTCACCCAAGCGGCGGCATTAATTAAGCAATATCGATTGGGTCGCCCTGATGATCCTAATACGACATTGGGTCCAATGGTCAAGGCTGCTGCTGCGGATTTTGTTCGAGGGCAAATTAGCGAGGCGGTTGATGCTGGTGCTATTGCGCATATTGATCCGCAACATTTTCCGCTCGACCAAGCTGGCAGTGCTTATCTCGCGCCACAACTACTAACCAATGTTAACCATAGTATGCGAGTGATGATGCAAGAAAGCTTTGGTCCCGTAGTTGGGGTGATGGTGGTGCATAGTGATGAGCAAGCTGTGGGCTTAATAAATGATAGCGAGTTTGGTTTAACCGCCAGTATCTTCACGCGTGATATGGCAGCTGCGGTGGCAATTGGCGAGCAACTTGAGGTGGGTACCTTGATGGTTAATCGTTGTGATTACCTCGATCCCGCTTTGGCATGGACTGGGGTTAAAAACTCAGGCCGAGGTTGTACGTTATCGTCATTGGGTTATCAGTCACTAACCCGAGCCAAGTCTTTTTATCTTAAAGCGCAAGATTAAGGGGAACTATGGAGTTGAATCAATCTAATGCCAACTGGAATTACCCGACTAATATTCGTTATGGTATTGGCCGTATTAATGAGCTTGGCGCCGCTTGTATCGAGCTTGGTATTCGGGCGCCGTTGTTGGTCACCGATCCTGGTTTGGCTCAGCTACCGATGGTTGAGCAAGCGACTGTTCATTGCCAACAGGCAGGACTGCGCTGTGGTTTATTTTCACAAATAAAAGCCAATCCGACGGCTGAGAATGTTAGTGATGGGGTCGCCGTATATCAACAGGGCGAGCATGACGGGGTTATTGCCTTCGGTGGCGGCTCGGCACTTGATGCTGCTAAAGCAATAGCCTTAATGGTTGGTCAGGTGCGCCCATTATGGGATTTTGAGGATGTAGCTGATAATTGGACTCGGGTAAATATTGATACTATGGCTCCGCTGGTGGCTGTGCCAACTACCTCTGGCACTGGCTCCGAAGTTGGACGAGCGGCGGTGATAACCGATAGCCAACGTCAGCTTAAACGGCTGATTTTTCATCCCAAAATGCTCCCCGCGCTGGTGATTCTAGATCCTGAATTAACCATTGGCTTGCCACCAAATTTAACCGCCGCCACTGGCATGGATGCCTTTTCCCATGCGCTTGAAGCTTATTGTGCGGTAAATTTTCATCCGATGGCAGAGGGGATTGCCTTGGAAGCAATGCGATTACTTAAAGATTATTTACCCCGAGCTTATGCCGACGGTCAAGACTTGGCAGCGCGAGCGCAGGTAATGGTGGCATCAACCATGGGAGCCACAGCCTTCCAACGCGGGTTAGGATCAATGCATGCATTAGCGCATTCGCTAGGGGCTCTTTATGACAGTCATCACGGGCTATTAAATGCGATATTAATGCCCTATGTATTACAAGCTAACCGTAGTGCGATTGAAACTCGTATCGAGCGATTGTCTCGTTATCTTGAGTTAAGCGATCCCAGTTTTGACGGCTTTATGGCTTGGGTCATTGCACTACGGCGAGCATTGGCGATCCCTAGTACGTTGGCTGAAATTGGCATCGGCGCTGATCAAGTCGTTAAAATTTCCGAGATGGCGGTTGCTGATCCCTGCGCTAGTGACAATCCAATTTCATTTAGTGCTGAGCAATATCAAGCACTGTTTTTGGCGGCGATTAACGGCGATCAGTAAGGGATCAATGATGAAATTAGGGATCATAATTTGCGATCAGGTGCGGCAGCAGTTACAGCCCGAGTTTGGTGACTATCGAGCAATGTTTGCTAACTTGTTACGCCAGGTTGACGATCGACTCGAGCTTGAATTTTTTTCGGCGATTAACCTTGAATTGCCTGATGATATCGACGCTTGCGATGGCTATATCATCAGCGGCAGCCGTTGGGGCGTTAACGATGACTTGGCGTGGATCCGCCAGTTAGAACAGTTTATTCAGCAACTCTATCTGGCTAATAAAGGATTGGTGGGCATTTGTTTTGGTCATCAGTTGATTGGCAAGGCATTAGGTGGCTTGGTTGAGAAGTCAGCTAAGGGATGGGGGGTCTGTGTCGCGTTAAATCAGGTTAGTCAGCTGCAACCCTGGATGATCCCAGTACAAAATCGATTAAACTTGGTTGTTAGTCATCAAGACCAAATCATTGACCCGCCGCCACGTACCCGAGTATTGCTTGGCAATGAATTTTGTCCTTATGCGATGATTCAGGTCGGGGCGCATACCTTAGGTATTCAAGGCCATCCAGAATTTAGCCGTCAATATTCCCAGGCATTAATCAACTGTCGTAAGGAGCAGCTTGGTGCCAGTGTAGTTGCTATCGCCAGTCACAGTTTAAGCCACCAAGTTGATGATGTTGTCGTCATGACCTGGTTGATTAACTTTTTAAAACAGTAGTGAGTTTTTTAATGTTCAGGACTGTGATTAATTTGTTACATCAATCGAGCCGAAGCGTTCAATCAGTTGCGCCGCTGGCATTGGTCGACCTTTAAAATACCCTTGCACAAAATCGCATTTTTCTTGTTGAAGAATATTTAGCTGTTGCTCATTTTCAACACCTTCAGCAAGTACTTGCAACCCAAGGGTATGACTCATTTGAATAATCGCGATGGTAATGGCTTTGCTGTCGTCATCGTGCTCAATATCAGAAATGAAACTGCGATCGATTTTTACTTTCTGAATTGGAAAACGCTTAAGATAACTTAATGACGAGTAGCCAGTTCCAAAATCATCGATCGATAATTTAAATCCTGCATCATGTAAAGCTTGCATGGTTGCTATAGCCTCGTCGACATTATCCATCACCATACCCTCGGTGATCTCCAGTTCAAGATAACGACTTTCAACCCCGTGACTCTCAAGAATTTTAAGCGTCTGTTGTAAGAAGTTTTTACGTCTAAATTGCACTGGTGAAATATTTATCGCTATCCTAAATGGTGGCAGCCCACAGGCGATAAACGTTTTTATCTGAAGACAGGTTTGTGACAATACCCAATCACCTAACTCATTAATTAAACCACTTTGTTCAGCCACTGAGATAAACTGCAGTGGCGGGATCATCCCTTTGGTCGGGTGATGCCATCGGATCAACGCTTCAGCCCCAACCATCTCATTGCTGATTAGATCAAATAAGGGTTGGTAATACAGCTCAAAATCATTGTTGACCAGTGAAACAGTTAAGTCGGATAGCAGCTGTTTGTTTTCCTGGAGTTTTATATTCATTTCGTTGACAAAAAAACGACTGGTATTGCGACCATCTTCTTTGGCTTGATACATCGCAATGTCGGCGTTGCGCAGCAGTTCTCGGCTAGTGGTTGCATCGTCTGGGTAGATGGTAATGCCAATACTGGTGCCAATAGTGATGTCGTGATCAGTAGTGATAATAGGCAGGTTGAACATTTGAATTAATCGTTGGGCAAAATTCATCGCATCATTAGGACTTTGAAGTTCATTGACAATAAATGCAAACTCATCGCCGCCTAAACGAGCAACCGTATCACTTTTCCGGTCAGTGGTGTTGATTCGTTGCGCGACTTGTATTAATAATTGATCGCCAACTTCGTGCCCTTGAGTATCGTTAATAATTTTAAAATTATCGAGATCCATAAACAGTACGGCAAATTTGTTGTGATGGCGTTTCGCTTGTGATATCGCTTGTTCTAGTCGGTCCTGAAATAACAGCCGGTTAGGTAAATTTGTTAAGGGGTCATGGAGGGCCAGATATTTTAATTGCTCCTCAGCTTGCTTACGTTCTTTGATTTGTAATTGCAGCGCATAATTTTTACGGTCTAATTCTCTGGTGGATTGATTAAAGTGATAGGCCAGTAATCCAAATTCATCCTTGCGATCCTCACCAAGCAAGCGGGTCGCAGCTAGGTTTTGATCTGGCGGAGAATCTTGAAATTGATTGACCATTTGATAGACTGGAATAATCAGGGTTCGTCTGAACTGAATAAAACCAATACCAGCGGCTATTATCATTATTGTAATTATCATCGCTAAAACTAGATTCGCTACTCTTTCTGCACTGGCTACTGCTAGTCGTTGTGGGGTGACAATAACAATTTTCCACATCGTATTAGGGATTAGAAAAACCGATATAATGGCTGGCTCATTAAGCAGAAGATCATTCGGGGTCATCATTGAGACAATTTTATTTTGAGATAGAGCGTTGTCAGGTAATACCGATAAGTTGGCTGCAATTAGCAGTGCTTCTTTGGCGGTTATTTGGTAACTGTCTTGTGAAATTTTTTGTGCAAGTTTTTGTTCTGATAGATTTAGTGAATTGACGAACTTTCTATTGATTGCCTCTAAGATACTTGCAATCGGACTAAAACTATCATCTTTTTTAGCAAGGGCATTAGCCGTGATAAATTCTTTAGTTTGATTATTCTCTTGATGGCTAATTATTTTTGTCAGCTGTAAGTCAGGGTATGACAAAAATTTATTATTGCGATCAACCGCAAAGGCATAACCTCCGAGCTTGGCACTGCCCTTCTGTAAAAAACTCTGTAATTTTTGCAACTTAATATCTACGGTCGCACTACCAACAAACTGTTGCTGCTTAAACATCGCCACAGTACAAGTAACCATCGGTTCGAAAGAATAGGGATCCATATAGGATTTGGACCAGATACATTCGCCAGGATTGGTGTAACGGGCAGGAACGTACCATTCTTGATTATGATAGCCAGCACTATCGGGCTGATTGTATTGAGCTAAAAATTGCAGTTGGCCGCTAGAATCTCGGGCCCAAAAAAAACTCCGTTGTTTTTTGTCTGGGTTAAATTGACCTGGTTCAGGCCAAATTCCTCCGCCGGCAACAAATTCTTGATAACCCTGAATATTAAGTATATTAGGAATAATCTTATGATAGAGGTCAGGATCTTTTGGCAGGTTTTCGCCTGCCTGGGCTAGGGTGCGGGTGAGCGTTTCAGCAATACTAATCTGCCGAGACAGTTCTGACACAATTAAAGAACCAGTTTCTTCGGTTAATTGTTGGTTTTTTTGGATTAAATAATCTTTAGCTACAACATTAACTACCCAATAAATAGCGGCGATCATTGTCAAGAATGTAATTCCAACTCCGAGGGAAAACCTAAACTGTATGGTATTTTGCCAGCGCATTGGTGATCTTTGAGAAGACATTATTTCCCTATAAATTTAATATTAGAGTCAAAAAGTAACTCCTTGCTACCATTATTGCGTGTTGCCAGTAATACAATTAACACCAGTCTCTAACAAAATATCT
>JABSRS010000128.1 GCA_013214885.1 Gammaproteobacteria bacterium | reverse complement strand
GAGGAAGATTATTTAAAATACCGTATTACCTCGACCGCTTATCTTGGCAATGCCCTTGATAAACTCGGCATTCCCATTGTAAAACCAGTTGGCGGCCATGCCGTTTACATTGATGCTCGCGCCATGTTACCGCACATTCCGCCTAACCAATATCCTGGCCAAGCATTAGCCATTGAGATGTATCGTCTTGGTGGTATTCGCGCCTGTGAAATTGGCTCGGTAATGTTTGGTCTTCAACCTGACGGCAGTGAACAACCAGCAGCAATGGATTTAGTCCGCCTGGCAATACCGCGTAGAGTCTACACTCAAAGTCACATTGACTACTGTATCGAGTGCTTAGAAGAAGTGAATGCTAACAAACATTTACTCACCGGAGTAAAAATTGACTGGCAACCACCAGCACTACGCCACTTTACCGCCCACTTTTCGTTAATCTAACAGCTCAGGTAAACCAACTTGAGTTCAATATACTTGACCAAAAAGTCGGATTATATGGAGAAAAAGATATTTTTCAGGGATGAAAAATCAAGCATACATGGATGTACTTGCTGCGCTTTTTCGTAATATGATCCGACTTTTAAAATGCTAGATAATTTTATCGTGCCGCTTTAGCTTTAATTCGACAACGATGAAGTACCGGTTCGGTGTAGCCGCTTGGTTGCACTCGCCCTTCGAACACTAATTCGCAAGCAGCTTGGAAGGCGATATTATGGTCAAAGTCTGTCGCCATCGCAAAGTAGGTTGGATCGCCACTGTTTTGGCCATCTACTACTGCCGCCATCTTTTTCATTGAGGCTAATACCTGCTCTTTAGTGCAAATATCATGATACAACCAGTTAGCAATATGCTGGGAAGAAATACGCAATGTCGCGCGATCTTCCATTAAGCCGACATTGTTAATATCTGGCACTTTCGAGCAACCAATACCCGCATCGACCCAACGCACCACATAGCCTAAAATCCCTTGGGCATTATTATCAAGCTCTTGTTCTATTTCCTGTTGGCTCCAGTTTGGATTAGTTGCCACCGGAATTGATAAAATATCATCAATATTAGCCACTTCACGCTTAATCAACTGTTGCTGGCGGGCAAAGACATCAACCTGATGATAATGCAAAGCATGTAACACCGCTGCGGTTGGCGAAGGTACCCAGGCGGTATTGGCACCCGATAGTGGATGAGCAATTTTGGCCTCGAGCATATTGGCCATTTGATCTGGGATTGCCCACATTCCTTTACCAATTTGTGCTTTGCCACTTAAACCACAGGCTAAACCCGTATCGACATTCCAATTTTCATAAGCACTAATCCAAGATGATGCCTTCATCTCGCCTTTGCGGATCATTGGCCCTGCTTCCATTGAGGTATGAATTTCATCACCGGTGCGGTCTAAAAATCCCGTGTTAATAAACACCACTCGTTCACGTGCGGCGTGAATACATTGCTTAAGATTAACCGTAGTACGACGTTCTTCATCCATAATGCCCATTTTAATGGTATGACGCTCAACCCCTAAAATATCCTCGACCGCATTAAACAGCTCATTGGCAAATGCAACTTCCTCAGGACCGTGCATTTTAGGTTTAACAATATAGATTGAACCGGTGGTAGTATTGCGATATTGACCATTGCCCTTAACATCATGCAAAGAAATCAATGAAGTCAGCATCGCGTCGAGGATCCCTTCAGGGATCTCATTGCCGTTGGCGTCGATGATTGCTTCATTTGTCATCAAATGACCGACATTACGCACAAACATTAGACTGCGACCTTTTAAACTTAAAGCATCGCCTTGCGGATTAAGGTAAGTGCGATCATGATTTAGCGTACGGGTAAACGTTTTACCACCTTTAATCATCTCAACGCTTAAATCACCTTTCATTAAACCAAGCCAATTACGATAAACCACGACTTTATCGTCGGCATCGACTGCGGCAATCGAATCTTCACAGTCCATAATCGTTGTTAGTGCCGCCTCAACGATAATATCGCTGACACCTGCCCCATCCGTTTGACCAATTTGACTACTAGCATCAAACACAATCTCAAGATGTAAACCATGTTGTTTTAATAAAATCGTCGATGGTGCATTCGTCTCACCATTAAACCCAACAAATTGCTCAGGATTAGCAAGGGTAGTAATTTCATTATTATTGAGGGTGACCTGTAATTGACCGTTAACCACTTGATAGTTTGTCGCATCGCTATGACTACCATCGAGCAACGGCGTTGACTGGTCGAGTAATTCGCGACCAAAACTAATCACTTTACTGCCACGGATAGGGTTGTAGCTGCCCGACTTTTCGGCCCCATGGTCTTCACTAATAGCATCAGTACCATAAAGGGCATCGTATAGTGAGCCCCAACGAGCATTAGCGGCATTTAAGGCAAAGCGAGAATTCATCACGGGAACGACTAACTGTGGACCCGCCATAGTGGCCATCTCGGGATCAACATCAGTTGTTGAAATGGTAAAATCATCAACCGCAGGAAGGAGATAGCCAATTTCGGTTAAAAAAGATTTGTATGCTGCAAAATCATAGTCATGGTGTTGATGCCAATGATCAATTTTCAGTTGTAATTGCTCTCGCTTAACCAACAGCTCACGATTTTTTGGTGCTAGCGAGTTAATCATCTTTTCAAATGAATGCCAAAAGTGTTGCTGAGAGATATTTAAATCTGGCAAAGCTTCTTGGTTTACAAAGTCATATAAAGATTTAGCTACTCTGAGCTCGCCTACATTTATGCGCTGTGTCATTTAAACCTCAACCTATTTCAATAATCATCAATTAATTAGAGAATACCTTGGATTTAATAAAAAAGCGATGTGACGAAAGTTGGCTGCTACCGAAAAAAAAGCCAAACAAATAATCGTAATACATTGTAATTTATGAGAAAATAAAACCTTTGAATTTAATGCATTTGTTTAGATAATAACAAGCATTCACACTAAAAATGCAAATGCTGTTTATTATTGATCAAATTGACACCTTGCTGATGTTGTTAATCTAAGCGAACCGATACATCGCCAACACCGACATCTATTTGCATTTTATATTGACCAGGACCTGACCAAGTTGCTGTTTCACTAATCATTGCTCGATGTGATTTTACTTGACCAATATTACTTGATATCCGAGCCGCACCAACACCAGAATCAAGCTCAATTGTGGCGTAATACTTAGCTTGACTATCAACTCTAATCTCACCGACACCAACATCAATATTGATCGAGGCCGTAATATCCGTTACGTTAACTGAACCGACCCCTAAATCTATCGCTAATTGGGTTTGTTTAGGTAGCTCTATAATCCATTCTTCACCAAAATCATCATCAGTTAGGCGCAATGATAGTTTGTCACCATGACGTTTAGCTTTAAGTTCAACATCCTCTACTGAATCACTAAATAGACTCCAATCTTCTTTCTCTGTCACTTTGACGTAGATATGAATTTGTTGATCGCTAGAGGGCTTAATTTTTATACTGCCGACACTGGCATCGAGGCTAAGCACATTTAAGTCAGCAGCCTCTATCACTTGCTCTATTTCTTTATGATGTATTGATTCCGCAGCATTTGCTGCAACTGTAATTCCACACGCTAAAGTCAGCCCAGCTAAGACACGTGTTGTCGTTAAATGCATGTTCATTATTTTTTCCTTAATTAAACGAGTTACGTTTATAAAGCAAAAATAACGCCAACCTAACAAAAATATTTAATCGACTGATTTTAAACAACTTACAACCACCCTTGATTTATATCATTTATCTGTAACAGAGAATATTTTATAAATCACACTAATATTTGAGCATTTTAACCATAAAATTCTCTGCCATAAATTGCACGATTGATCTGGATCAGTTTTATAGAGTGCTAATCAACAGATTAGTGTTTTATCACCAGCTTCAAGCGTAGAGTAATCGTCAATATTAATTTATCACCAGATTTAAATAGGTACTCGAACACCATGATTAACCATATAAAAAAGCTGGGGATGTGTTTTTTTATCCTCGGATTAATGTCCATTAGCCACTTTAGTCACGCCCTTTTTATTAGCCCAGCCAAAGCTCCTGAGCCCTTTATTGCTCAAACGTTCCCTGGTGCAGACCCTTTAACGGCCAAAAACAGTGAACTGCCCTACTGGACCATTACAAAGGCAGGTGAAGTGATTGGCTATGCTTTTGAGACCAATGATATTGCCAGAGTTCCTGCCTATTCAGGTGAGCCAATTAATACTTTGGTGTTAATGGACGAGCAAGGGACCTTTTTAGGGGCTAAAATTCTTGAACATCACGAACCAATTCTGTTGGTTGGTTTGCCAGAACATCTATTGTTCGACTTTGCCGATCAATATGAAGGATTATCGATTCACGACAGCGTTAAAGTTGGCGGTAAGGCCAGCGACGGCAAAGTCAATATCGATGCGATATCAGGTGCAACAGTTACTGTGATGGTGGTTAACGTTGCGGTCATGAAAGCAGCAAAAATAGTAGCACGTCATATTGGTTTACTCGCAATGCTTGATGAGCTAGTAGTGCCACCATCGATTGTCAAACAAGATTATTTTGTAAAAGCTGATTGGCAAACCCTAACGGGTGATGGCTCAATTCGTAAATTGTACTTAAATCGTGGTCATATCGACGAGGCATTTACCGATACCATTGCAGAGCATGTTGATGAGGCAAACGCGGACGAAAAATCTGAAGACTTTGTTGAACTTTATTATGCCCAACTTGATATTCCTACAATCGGTAAAAACCTGTTAGGTGACAGCGAATATCAATGGTTAATCGATACATTAAAGCCTGATGAACATGCGGTTATTTTGATGGGTAATGGTTACTCATTTAAAGGCTCAGGCTATGTTCGTGGTGGTATTTTTGATCGGATTCAAATTCACCAAAAAGATAATGGTATTTCATTTCGCGATACCGATCATTACCGAGTCAATGACATCTTCATTGAGGGAGCTCCTAGATTCTATGAGATGTCTATTTTTATCATTCGGGACCAACATGAATTTGACTCAGGTGGCGAATGGGCACTTGAATTATTAGTCCGTCGTCAAGTAGGTCCAATTGATGGCGTATTTACCAGTTTTGAAGCCGAATATGCGCTACCAGATCGCTATATCGACCGTCCCGACCCACCAGTGATTGAAGCGGAATTACCCTTGTGGCAACAAGTTTGGCTCGACCGTCAAGTCGCTATTATTATCTTACTAATCAGTTTAGGAATTTTAACCCTAGTGTTGTTCTTCCAAGACATATTAGTGCGCTATCCACGGTTCTTTCATGTATTTAGAGCAGCGTTCCTGACCTATGTCGTGATATTTATTGGTTGGGTTCAATTTGGCCAACTGTCTATCGTTAACGTCTTTACCTTTTTACAAACCCTCGCCAATGGCTTTAAGTGGGATCTGTTTTTACTCGACCCGATGCTGTTTATCTTATGGGGCTTTGTTGCCATGAGCATAATGTTGTGGGGTCGCGGAGTCTTCTGTGGCTGGTTATGTCCATTTGGAGCGCTGCAAGAATTAATTAACGAAGCCGCTCGCAAACTAAAAATTAAACAATATGAACTGCCATTTTCGGTCCATGAGCGGCTGTGGGCAATCAAATATATGATTTTGCTCGCACTATTTGGCTTATCGCTTGATTCAATGGCCGTTGCCGAACAATTTGCCGAAGTTGAGCCCTTTAAAACAACCTATTTACTTAAATTTGACCGCGAATGGCCATTTGTTATCTACGCCGTTGGCTTGTTAATCGTCAATATATTTACCCGTAAAGTGTACTGTCGCTACATTTGTCCACTCGGTGCGGCTCTTGCTATTCCATCAGGCGTACGTTTATTTGATTGGCTAAAACGTCGTAACGAATGTGGTCCTTGTAATACTTGCGCCACTGAATGTGAGATTCAAGCGATTCACCCTGATGGCACCATTAACTTACGCGAATGTCATCATTGTTTAGATTGTCAGGTGACTTATTACGATGATAAGAAATGTCCACCATTAATGAAGATGGCCAGAAAACGTCGGCGTAAAATCCCCGATAACGAGAAAACAATTGATATAAAGCAAGTTAGTTAGCCAGTTTTTTAGCTATCTTAGTTGCCGTAACTATAAACAAATTAAAAATTATAAAATGCGGTCAAAATTAAGCCGCTACCGCCGTAAGGCACATTATGGAGAATACAACAAATGAGTGACAACAAAGTAACGGAACAAGAAGAAATTAAAGGTCTAAGTCGCCGTAGTTTTATTGGCGCAGGCGCAGTAATTGGCGGTGCTAGTTTAGCAGCTCCGGTTATGACATCAGCGATGTTTTCGGCGGCAGCTACGGCTAAAACTAAAGAAAAAATGGCCGCGCACGCTAGCGTTGCTCCGGGTGATCTCGATGAATACTACGGTTTCTGGAGCGGCGGTCAGTCTGGTGAAGTCCGGGTGGTTGGTATTCCGTCAATGCGTGAGTTGATGCGAATTCCGGTATTTAACATCGACAGTGCAACTGGTTGGGGGATTACTAATGAATCAAAAGCCGTGTTAGGTGAATCTCAACGCTTTCTAACCGGTGATTGTCATCACCCACACATGTCGATGACCGATGGACGCTATAACGGTAAATATGTCTTCATTAACGACAAAGCCAATACCCGTATCGCGCGGATCCGCTGTGATGTGATGAAAACAGATAAGATCCTTGAGATTCCAAATGTTCAAGCGATTCATGGATTACGGACCCAAAAAGTACCATTCACCAAATATGTATTTTGTAATGGTGAATATGAAATTCCACTACCAAACGACGGTCGCGATTTAGACAACACCAGTGCTTACCGTTCAATGTTCAACATCGTCGATGCTGAAAAAATGGAAGTGTTCGCCCAAGTCATCGTCTCTGGTAATCTCGATAATACCGATGCTGATTTCGACGGTCGTTTCCTTGCCTCAACCAGTTATAATTCAGAAATGGGGGTAACCCTAGGCGAAATGATCAGTGCCGAACGAGACCATATTGTGGTATTTGATTTACCGGCGATTGAAAAAGCAGTTAAAGCGGGTAACTTCACCACCATTGGCGATTCAAAAATCCCAGTATTAGACGGTACCAAAGAAAATGCCAAAGCAAAACTAACCCGTTATATCCCAATCCCTAAGAGCCCACACGGGATCAATACCTCGCCTAATGGCGAGTACTTCATGGTTAACGGTAAGTTGTCACCAACCGTATCTATTGTTTCAATCAAGAAATTAGCCGACGTTTTCGATCATGATTTAGATCCACGCGATGCGATTGTTGGTGAACCTGAATTAGGATTAGGTCCACTACATACTGCATTTGATGGCCGCGGCCATGCATATACCACCCTATTTATCGATAGCCAAATCGTGAAATGGGACATCAATGACGCGATTGCTTCTTACAATGGCAAGAAAGTTAATTATGTTCGCCAGAAGCTCGACGTTCATTATCAACCAGGTCATAACCATACTACCATGGGTGAAACCCGTGATGCAGATGGTAAATACCTCGTATCGTTATGTAAATTCTCGAAAGATCGCTTCTTAAACGTTGGTCCTTTACGACCAGAAAACGATCAACTGATCGACATTTCTGGCGATGTAATGAAACTAATTCATGATGGTCCAGCATTTGCAGAACCGCATGACGTAATGATGGTGCATCGCTCTAAACTTAAACCATCGAAACTATGGACTCGTGATGACCCATTCTTTGCCGGTACGGTAGCGATGGCGAAGAAAGATGGCGTGACGCTTGAAAGCGACAACAAAGTTATTCGCGATGGCAACAAGGTACGTGTTTACATGACCTCAGTTGCTCCAAACTACGGCATGACTGAGTTCCGGGTTAAAGAAGGCAATGAAGTGACAGTAGTCATTACTAATCTTGATATGATTGAGGATGTAACCCACGGTTTCTGTATGACCAACCACGGTGTCCAGATGGAAATCAGCCCACAAGCATCAGCATCTGTTACCTTTATCGCCAATCAGCCAGGTGTTCAATGGTATTACTGTAACTGGTTCTGTCATGCGCTCCACATGGAAATGCGCGGTCGGATGCTAGTTGAGCCTAAATAAGTAGGACGATCCAATGAACTAACGAGTTCATCAGACCGATACTCGCTCATGTTTTATCGCTGAGCGGGTATCCTTTTATTCTGGCTAACTAACATTAGCTCAATATGAAATAACTTAATGAAAAATATAATAATCCTGTTGATTACTGGGGTTGCTTGGCTTTACTCAACGCAAGTCATAGCCGCGCAACACAGAGTGAACAGTGATATGTCGTTACAGACCAGCATTGATAACGCCCAAGCTGGCGATACCTTGTTAATCACCCCTGGTCATTACCAAGGCAACTTCATCGTTAATAAAGCACTGACTTTACGAGGCGATGCTCTATCTAATCAACAAATCATTCTTGATGGCAATGGCGTTAAGGATATCCTGAGAATTACCGCGCCCAATGTCACCATTGATAACCTACATTTGATCAATTGGGGTGATAACCTAACCGATCAAAATGCAGCAATTTATGTCGAGCGGCAAGCTAGTCACCCAATAATTAAAAACAACTGGCTCAAGGGACGTGGTATGGGGATCTACCTTGATAAGAGTCATTTTGGTCAGGTGCTCAATAATAAAATTCAAGGTGATAACACCATGCGCAGTGCCGATCGAGGCAATGGCATCCAACTCGTGATGGTCAATCATGCCCAGGTGCGAGGTAATGAAGTGTGGCACACTCGCGATGGCATCTACATCATTACCAGCAACGAAAATCAGTTAGTCGACAACTATCTTCATGATTTAC
>JABSRS010000127.1:6240-8883 GCA_013214885.1 Gammaproteobacteria bacterium | reverse complement strand
ATTGCGATGAAATTGCTCTCTGATAATCCTGACCGCTTAATATTAAGTAGTTATGGTGAACAACTTAATAATGACCAACGATTAACTCAAGGCCATGCGATTAGAGAACTTGCATTATTTAAGCGACAAGCAAACAAGTTTACCTTGTAGCTGAGTTGTCAGCCGTTATAAACCAACTTGTTGTTGGAAATGTTTGCGGCACATCGACACATAGCGTTCGTTACCACCAATCTCAACCTGGGAACCACTGTTGAGTGCATTACCATGTTGATCGGTGCGAACTACCATGTTGGCCTTGCGACCACAATGACATATAGTTTTAAGCTCAATCAGTTTATCGGCCCAACTCAGTAGGTATAGACTACCTTCAAAAGGTTCACCAAGGAAATCAGTTCGCAGGCCGTAACATAAAACTGGAATATTAAGTTCGTCAACCACCCGACATAATTGCTTAACTTGGTTTTTGGTCAGGAACTGGCTTTCATCAAATAAAATACAGTGGATCGGCTTAACCGCCACTTTGGACTCAATAATTTCAAATAAATCACATTTATTTGAAAACAAATCAGCAGGCTGACTTAAACCAATTCGCGAACTGACTTTACCAATACCGTAACGATCGTCTATCGAGGCCGTGAATATGACGGAATTCATCCCTCGTTCTTGATAATTATAAGCAGATTGTAATAACGACGTTGACTTACCAGCATTCATTGCCGAATAGTAAAAATATAACTGAGCCAAGATGAGTACTCGCAAAAAAAAGGGGATCATAGCTTATTATGGCTTGAGCGAACAGCGCCGCATTAACCCTAATTGATAAATAGACCATTTATTGCCAAAACAGTACTACCACAACAGTATTACCACAACAGTGTTGCAAAATACTCAAGCACCTTTGATACTAGCAGCACAATAAAAATTGTGTATGTCAATAAACGTAGGTTAACAAAATGAATTTACAGAATAAAATAATCACACTTTGTGCAATAGCGCTATGCTTTATCTCTTTGCCCTCCTATGCAGACACCGAAAATAAACTTAAGCTAGAAATTGACAGTAGCCATATCACCAAACATAGCACTAAAATAAACGGCAAAAAAATTCGCTATACCGCCACTACAGGTACCCAACCAGTGTGGGATCAGAATGGCAACCCAACGGCGAGCTTATTTTATACCTTCTATCAACGCAGTGATGTTAAAAATGACGGAGCCCGCCCTTTACTGATATCGTTCAATGGCGGTCCAGGTTCAGCATCCGTGTGGATGCATGTCGCTTATACTGGACCAAAGGTGTTAAATGTTGACGATGAAGGGTACCCGCTCCAACCTTATGGCGTCAAAACCAACCCCTATTCAATCTTAGACGTCGCAGACATTGTATTTGTTAATCCCGTCAATACTGGGTACTCGAGAGTACTGCCAAATGCCAAAGGTGAAATGCCAAGCAAAGAGCAACAAAGCAAAATGTTTTTTGGCGTCAATGCCGACATAAAATACCTTGCAACATGGTTAAATACCTTTGTCACGCGGAACAACCGTTGGCGTTCACCTAAATATTTAATCGGTGAGAGTTACGGCACCACGCGTGTGGCGGGATTGGCACTCGAGTTACAAGCAAGGCAATGGATGTATTTAAATGGTGTTATTTTAGTATCACCGAGCGACATTGGAATAAAACGTGACGGCGCGGTAAAAGCCGCGAATCGATTACCATATTTTGCAGCAGCAGCTTGGTACCACCAGGCATTAGAACCAAGTTTACAACAACAGGATCTTGCGGTGATCCTGCCACAAGTAGAACAATTTACCATTAATAAATACCTGCCAGCACTGGCCAAAGGCGGCTTTATCAATGCCGATGAAAAACTGGCGATCGCGCAACAAGTGGCGAAATATTCAGGATTATCACTCGACGCCGTAATCGACAACAACCTAGACATTAACCCAAGCTATTTTTGGAAAGAATTACTGCGTGATCGCAAACAAACAATCGGACGTTTGGACTCTCGTTATCTTGGGATTGATAAAAAAGTGACAGGAAGTCGTCCCGACTACAGTGCCGAACTCACTTCGTGGTTACACAGTTTTACCCCCGCGATTAATTACTATTTGCGCGAAGAACTCGAATATAAAACTGACATCAAATACAACATGTTTGGCGATGTTCATCCCTGGGATCGCACCAAAAATAACAGTGGTGAAAATCTGCGATTAGCCATGGCACAAAACCCTTATTTAAATGTGATGATCCAAGCGGGTTATTTTGATGGCGCAACTAATTACTTTGATGCGAAGTACACCATGTGGCAACTCGATCCAAGCAGCCAAATGAAATCTCGTCTGTCGTTCAAAGGCTATCGTAGCGGCCATATGATGTATTTAAGAAGGGATGATTTAAGAAACGCTAACCAAGATATCCGAGAATTTATCGCTGGTAGTTTGCCAGGTAAAGACCAGCCCGCTAAGTATCAAACAAAGCACTAAACAAAAAGTAGCAAGCCAGCAACATCCTGCTGTTGCTGGCTTGCCTTGATATTATTGATTACCAGTGGTCAGAGCATATTACTCAAAACCTTCATTGACCCTCAGGTGGTTGCCACAACTCAACCTTGTTACCCTCGGGGTCAATGACCCAGGC
>JABSRS010000127.1:0-6230 GCA_013214885.1 Gammaproteobacteria bacterium | reverse complement strand
GACGTTACAGCCTTCCGCCTTGAGCAGCTTAACCAATCCATGCAGGTCTTCAACGCGGTAATTTACCATGAAAGAGGCTGTGCTTGGGGCAAACTGATCACCTTCCTCTGGACCAATTGACCAGATAGTCGTGCCACCTGTAGGCTGACCATCCGAGTCGGCCCAGGTGAACGCTGTACCGCCCCATTCCTGAACATCTATGCCAAGATGACGTTTATACCAAGCCTGCAGCGCGGATGCATCCTTTGCTTTGAAGAAGATGCCACCGATACCTGTTACTCGTTTCATTTTAACCTCCGATTTGTGACACCTCAGTAAGCGGTTTTGGGCGTGTTAGTTTTTTATCGCCAATCTTTTCCGCAATTTTTCTTTCCATTCTGGCGCTAGCTGATCCAAGAGTAATGCTTGCTCAAGTATTTGCTCGCAGCCGACGTACTTTCTATCAAAATAGGCCTGAAACAGCTTCTTAACCGAGATATCATGAGTCGTTTTTCTCTCAACGGTTACGATATCCCCCGTTTTAGCCACACCAGGCTCTAACACTCTAAAATAAACGCCTGTACAGTAATGTTGGGTAAAAAGTTTAAGCACATTTTCATTGCCAAGAGCGATTCCAAGTTTGAAACAAGGCACTCTCGGTTGGCTCACTTCAAGTAATGCTGTGCCAACGCGTAACTGATCACCAATATTTATAGTCTCCTCACAGAGATCTGATATGGTAAAGTTTTCACCAAACATACCACTCGATAGACTGTTATTTTCCAGAATATCTTTCCAATAATCATAGTGATTAAAAGAAAATGCGTACACCGCTTTATGTTCACCACCATGATGAATGCGATCAGCTTGCTCATCGCCAATAATATTCATTTTCTCGATTATGACTTCATCGCAAGTTGGTGCTTTGAATATGCCAGTTTTTATTTCTTTGCCACGATGTAAAATTGTTTTGATTTTTGAAATGTTTGTTGAAATTATTTTCATTTAATTACCCATTGATGAAGAGAAACTAATCCCGCTCAAATCAGTGAATCATGGGATGACAACTTGCCAATATTTTAGCGCAATAAAATAAAGTATCGGGCAACTGACACCGACTAAAAATCTAATCTGCATTTAGTTGCTTGTCAACTATCGTTTGACGGATCAACTCAACGTTAAAACCTTTGCCATTATTACCCGATACAACAACCGTCATACTTTGCTCATTATTAAATTGATAACTAATTTTGTTCGGGAAATCGTGTTGTAGATTGACAAACGTGGCAGTTTTTTCACTGCAACTTGTCAATTTAAACGCAACAGGTAAATCATTACTTGCCACTTTAGCCACATAAAAAACAGCACCTGACATTTCGACTAAAAGTAATGTTTCAGCACTTATTAGTTTATTTTTGGTAGTCGAATAAATATTGCCATCACCCTCTAGGGTTTTAGTGCTCACTCGCCGCCATGATTCATTGATTTGAAGTTTTTTATTTTCAGTATGCCAATTACCCACCAGCCATGTTAATGATTCGAGCGTATCACAAGTAGCCGCTTGTACGAATGGTTGACCAATAAAACACAAAGAAAAAAAACTGATGATCTTAAACATTGTACAACTCCATTAACTGAAACTAATCCCATAAGGCAGACATCGTTAACTTGCTTTAAATTGTTAATTTAACTCACTTTTAACCGCCATCACCTGCGAACATGGCGGTAGATTAACCGTTATCAGCCTAAATTTAATATATGAAAACAATAGATGAGATTATTGATTCTTTCAATCATTAACTGAGCGATCGTGACCATGATGGTGAATCGGTCATAAAATAAGTCTATTTAGCTCAATATGTATGTCAGTGCCTCAGGATGATAATATATTTTAACTTTGGGGGGTAAGCGGATGTATCACGAGGGTATGATGAAGCTATTCTTAAACGCGATTGGACTAACCATTTTTACTACGGCATGCTTGCTTGGGTTAATATTTGAAGTGGTTAACCCCCATAGCTTTTTACTTTGGAAAGGTGCCTTAGTCTGGTGTCGGATTTCTTGGCACTCATCAACCCATACGCTATAGCATAACGACTCGATTTATTGAGTGTTTGATAAAACTTTGTCGCATTCGGTTTGCTCTTTAGTTCAGTCAGGAAGTCAGAGGGCACTTCCATTTCACTAACCACATAGGCAATTTCCCAACGACCGTCGGCTTTCGCGGCACGAACATGGCTCAACCCAGATTCCGTCATTCGGCCCTCAACTATCAAACGTTCAACATGCTCGGTGTTCCTGTTAGACCAGTTGCTTCGCGCTTTTATCGGAGTAATGCGCTGAAGATAGGCTTGGTCATCAATTGACTTCTTTATACCATCGATCCAGCCCCAACATAGAGACTCGATTACGACATCATCCCAAGTCACGCTCGCAATGCCAGTTTTTTTTCTTGTATATCCTCAGCGATAGTTCACTTTCCGTGGCGTGATTTTCTTTGAGCCACCGTTCGAGATCGATCGGTGTTTCAAATGTCATGATTCTTAGCGGATTGGGCTCAAGCATCAAATTAGATCCTATTTGACATAAACGCCTAGTTATAGGTACGTTAAATTCAGTTTAAGCAAGGCCACGTATTGTAATTCAACAAGCGTCCTACCAGATAATCTTGTACTATTTTCGCTGCTAAAATTAAACACAAAAATAAGTAGTTGTTGATCATCGAGCGTCACTGATTCCCCGTAGATAATAAAGTAACCTGAGTTATCTACCCACACATCTAGATTGAGCTTAAACTACTAAGGATGAAGAGGTTGTCCGAATACAATTAATGTATGCCGATGCACCAATTCACCAAAGAGTAAATGACATTGCGCTTGATCATCAGGGGCTTGCCCGTATTACTGAGAATCTGTGTAATTTGGAACATTCAGGGTGTTCTGTTAAAGAAATTTGTATGTATATACAAGACTATCTCAACAAGTATTTCGATCACATGCAAGGTGAGGAATCAATCTTTTTTCCGTGGCTAACCAGTGGTTGACGGATGACCAATGGCAGCAAATTCACTTAACCTTGCATAAATAATGCTGACAAGTTATTCGTTAGCATGCACTGAACATCCTTAGCTTGTTATAAAGCTATTGGTATATTCTACCCTGGTGTTTTAACCACCCGCCGATGTGATGACCATTGGGATCTCGGTGAGTCCAATGAACGACACCACCCTTGTTATTCCACTCATATTCACCATAAAATTGAATCTCATCACCATTTGATATTGAATTAATCCTAGGTGCAAGGTCGATATTGTGGGCGATTAAAATAGTTTGACCAGACGATAATTTCAGAATGAATTTTTGATGACGAGAGCCTTGGTTGTCATCTTTTAATATACGAATAACCGACCCATAACCCTCAACTTGGACATTACTTTGTTGGTTGTTGTATGCATTGCTAAGTGATGTCGCGGCGGCAAAACCGACCCATTGCAATAAAAATAATCCAACTAATAATAATAATGATAATTTTCTCATACTCTAAACCTTCCTTAGTTGTGTAACGCTCGATTTAACCAATAACAGCCAAGCAACATACGAACAAGCAACGGTGGCAGTAACTAACTTTATGAGATAGAAAGTATCATAGCCTGAACCCGGCCAGTAGAATATCAAGTCTATCGTGTTAGTTATCGCTAAAATCAGAGCAACAATCCCAAATAATTTCTTCGCTATATCAATGATATGAAAAATCCCTTTTAAAATAATGGCTAAAAACAGCAAGAATAATAGATAACTAAGCAGTAAAATACTACTCTTTTTTGTCCTTGATATCATGGTTTATTGGTCGGACGATCATTTTACAATGCCAACCTTTAGGTAACGCCTCTTCAGGTGCTTTTATCCATAAAGCGGTTCACATTAGCCAACTCGATAAGGTATTGCTGTTTAATTTTTTTATCTTGAGCCAATTTCTCTAAATCGCCAATTAACAGCATTAGTTTGTTGTATGAATGGTGATTTTTTTGTTCAAAGTAATCTGGTTTTCCGTATTCAATGACCCGCTCTCTTTTTTCGATGTCCTTACTATCTTCTTTTTGCTCAAGCCAGATATCATTAATCAGGCGAATACTACTTTCACTAACAGTCTGCTCTGTCCGTTCCATCATCAGGTCAAACTGATATGGATTAACGCCTGGGCGGTAAGTTTTTTGATCAATATTGACTTCGTGCTGTTGATCCAGCCCCAATAGCTGTTGATTTTTAACGGCGGCGTTGATGTTGTAGTTTTCTGTTTGCTCGAAGTAATCCGGACGATTAGACTGATAACCAAAGCGACTGGTGACACTTTTACTTTGAGTTAAGCCAATGAATTCCCCTGATTGGTCTTGCTCGGTTATTTGGCTCAATTCGACAGTGGTTTTAGGGCGATCGCTATCGCGTGCTTCAAGCGAATATGAAAATGTTGCGTTAAAATCGGCTAATTTAGAAATACCAGCGCCGAGGGTATTGCTTGTTGCATTGCCAAGCCCAAGGTACCGTGGGTCGTTGATGATCATGTTATCGACTAACCCTGCGACCAGTGCTTGGCTATTAGTAAATTGTTGCGCGGCCACTGACTCGATATTGCTATATCGCTGCGCTGCAGAAGACATCTTAGCAAAGGCCCCTTTAAATAAAGCGAAGCCTTGCAGCATATTGGGATCGTCTTTATCACCAAAGGCAGAACGACCAGTGTGGTCTTTACTATTGTGCTGACTATCTTCAAGGTTTTTATCCAATGTCGCGATGTATTGCGCCATCTGTTTGACATCTGTGCCACCAAAAATAGACATATCTAACGCAAAGTCTATTTTCTTAATCCCTTCATTCCATTCAAACTCGAGGGCTTGCTGTTGGGAGTCTTGGTCGAATTGGTAACTCATTTCGAGCGTTTTATCTGAAAATACTGGGCTTTTAGCTTCGTTAGTCGCAAAAGAAATATCAAGGCCAGACAGCTGTTGATTATCGAAATCAGCTAAAAAATCTAAACTAACAACCGTTTGATTGGCAGGAGCATATCTACTGTACGGAGTATCGCCTAACTTAAAAAACTCATCGGCCATCTCGCCAACCCCAGCCAACACTTCGGTTAGCGCCTTGTGCTCAGCCTCTGATAAATTGCCTTGCACTTGATAACTCAGGTTGAAGCCAGCCACTGTTTCGCCTGCGTCTTGATCATAACCCTGCGATGAGCTCAAAGTGATATTGACGGTATCGCCTTCCTTGGTTGTCACTGATATTTCAAAACGGTAGCCGCTGTCACCTTCATTATCGAACAGGTTGGTTCTTTGCATATAAGAATCTAATGTTCGTTCAACGCGCTTTTCACTAGAGGCTAGAAATGATTTTTGCTGATGTCCCAACTGCCCTAAGCTAGATAAAATATCACTGGTGTTGGTATAGGCTTGATAAATATCTGCTACCGATTGTTCCATGCGCGTCATCAACTCAGCGCTATTTTCGTTGTTTTGCAATCCTTGATGTTGACTAGATATCACGGTCAGTAAAGCGAGCTCTTCGTCTGAGGATGGATAATCGGCCAATTGCGTCGCACTAGATACGGTGATCAGTGATACCAGCTGTTGCTGAAGTAATTGTTCGACTTCTTTCTCACCAAATTGGCTAAGAAATTGAGTAGCGACTTCTGGTGCAATGTCTTGAAGCTCAGTTGTGAGTGTGTGGGTTGAATCTTTGACTGACTGGGCAAGCAAAGTCATAAAGTCAGATCGACTGTTTAATAGATTATTAATCATTCTTGTCCTTAAGCTTAAACCCACATAAATAATATATCGGTCTTAAAAACAAAAACTTGAGTATTATTAATCGAATTTAATTATCACCATTGGCGGGTCTAAATACTCTTGATATAGCTGCTATTTTTTAAAAAATAAAATTTATCGCTATTTAACCTGCTACTACTCTATAAAGCTTACCAATAACAGCGTAGGATCAAGCCACTTTAGATAAAAATTAGGTTTGCACTCAGGTGCACTAACATAAATATATGCAACTAACAGAAAAAGCATCACTTAATCACGCTTTACTTATTTCAATTTGCACACCGGAGTTTAAAGGTGATGAGGCAACAGAATCACTGGCAGAACTTGCGCGTTTAGTGACTACACTAGGTTTTAAAGTCGTAGGCACGCAATCGCAAAAGCAAAACTCAACCCAAAAAGTTAATGTATTGGGTGAAGGAAAACTGGTTGA
>JABSRS010000126.1:6565-8913 GCA_013214885.1 Gammaproteobacteria bacterium | reverse complement strand
TTCGTTTAGTCATATTCACCTCAATTAATAGGATTATAATCCTTTATTGAAGTGTCCTGCTAATTCAACCACAACATCAGGTTGTGTATCAATATTCAGCAGCGAAACCGGCAAGGAAAAATAAAAAGGCAAAAGCGGCTAAAATATACCGTCTTGAGGATAGATTAATACCTAGTAGCCAAGATGTTAAAAATACATATTGGTTCTCCCAAACACGTCTAAACTCAGTATACGAATTAATTCAAAACAACAAAAATTCCAAGGATAAACAATGAGTGAAATAGCATTAGGCACTTTTTCTGAAAATTTAATGGCGTCGGATTCGATGTTTACCGAACTCGATGTCAGAGAATTCTTATACGGTAACAATGTGTACCAACCAACCAGCACATTGGCACCGATCGTTTGGGAAGACGAAAATTGCCATAAAAGTGCTGTACCGGATATTATTGATAAAGGAGACCGTGTTGTTAATGACATTGTCGCTGAAAAAATAATGGCGTTTGACCCTTATGGGGTCGAGATTTATCCGGCTAAATTGTTATTAAATAATGATCAGGCAGATGGCCGTTATTTGATCTCGGTGAAAAATATTATCGATGTCATGGATGATGAAAAGAGTGTTGTAGAAATATCACCAGTTGATGGTTCACTACGAGTTAGAAGGCTATATATTTCAAAGAAAAAATTATTAGAAATCCCAAAACAGAAACGCTTGGTATTTCGCGTTAAAGGCACAGATGACACGATTTTTTTTGATGGTGATATCATCAACTCCGTGACGGATTTCTTTGCCATTCATGGTGCAAGTGGTGTTCAAATAACCCCGTTTAACACTGCTGACCGAGCCCCAATATTCTAAGGAAAGATGATGAACAATCAATACCATATTTTATCAAAACAAGTGATTAATCAATTTGTGTTTCAACAGTCCGCTAAGACTATGATCACGGTCCAGCCGGATCTATTACTGGAAATTACCTTTTCACCTAAGCTATTTATCATTGATGATATCGCAACAAAAATCGAAGCCTTAGTCAAACACGGCGTTGAATGGCTCGATGCCCGTATCGATAACTCCCCTAGTTTGCCACAAGATGATGAGATTAAGGTCTTTGAAAACTTCCGCATGCCCTATATTCATCAAACCTATCGTTTAACCGATCAAGAAAAGCAATTAGGGCAACTAAACTGGTTAGATTTGAAGACAGTAGCATTGGATTTTAGTCGCCTTGACGCCGTGCCTCTGGAAGAGCGCCTGCTTTTTAAACTCGAAGAAGACTTCGGCATCGTCTTGATCCATAACAGCGTGATTGAAGCATTAAAAAATGCCAAGGTAAAAGACATCTGGATACGTGATGTTTGACACTAAGCACATGCAACCAAATATATAACCATACGCGGCACCCCAAGTTCTGAACATGATTACCCGTTATTGTCAGTGATAAAGCAATAACGGGATGATTTCAGTTAAATCTAACTGAGATTTGACTTGTTGGTTGGCCTTTATCGTCGATTGACTGACAGCTGTCGATTGTTCAATAACAGGCTGACAGCTGATTAGGGTAGCAAGCCCCAACACGCCACAGAGATGTTTTAGCATATAAAAGAATCCTTATTAATATCAATATTAATAAGGATATAAGAATAAAATCGAAAAAAACGGTCCTTAGCCGTCAAGTCTTGACGTTTAAACGACAAATTAACGGGTATATCTAATCGTATTTGGTTATAGCAATGAGTAAATAGGCCCCAGTGCCACTGGAATTGGGCATCAATCGCACGGCATTAGACTAAAGTATCTCAATTGTTAATAATTTGTAATTGACAGCGCCGCAGTAAAAAGCGATGCTGTTAGCAACTTTTAAACGCCAGTTATTGGATAGCATGCTAACGAATCGCCTGACCCATATTACCATTATTACCACCGGGATTATTAACCGAAGGTACGGATGAATGCGTTTAAATTAAAACATTCTTAAAACCCGCGCCCTAACCGACGCGGGTTTTTTTATGTTCAGGATTAATTCTGAATGTGGTTAAATTTTTGAGGACAAATTGATGCGAGTAATGAAATTTGGTGGCTCTTCGCTAGCCAATATTGAAACGATAGAACGCGTTGCCAACATCTTGGTTGAACGCTCGACTCAAGATCAATTAGCGGTCGTGTTGTCCGCGCCAGGTAAAACCACCAATAACTTGGTGGAAGCTGCGGATCTTAACAGCCAAGGCAAAGACGCCAGTGATGCTATCACCCGAATCGAACAAACATTTCGCGGCATCGTCGATGGTTTAGGTCAAAAATATGCTGAATCTCGGCGATGTGTGGATGGTAGGAGGAAAAAAAA
>JABSRS010000126.1:0-6555 GCA_013214885.1 Gammaproteobacteria bacterium | reverse complement strand
ACTCAACCAGGTGTGGCGTAAAGAAAGTGAGTTTTTGAATCGAATGCTCCATGGGGTTCGGCTGTTAAATCAGTGTCCTGATAATATCAGAGCGCAATTACTAGTGATTGGTGAGCGACTAAGTATTGCGATCATGGGGAAGTTGCTTAATGCCCGCGGGGTTAGCACTGACTTTTTAGATCCTAAAGAATTCATGATGGCAGACAGTAACTATCTTGAAGCTCAGGTTTTTATCGAAAAATCACGTGATTTACTTCAGGCCAAAGATTTGTCAGGCGCACGAGTATGGATTATGCCTGGCTTTACCGCCTATAATGAACAATTTGAAATAGTAACACTTGGCCGTAATGGCTCTGATTATTCTGCCGCTTGTTTGGCGGCATGTTTACGCGCCGATTGCTGTGAGATCTGGACTGATGTTGACGGTGTTTATAATGCCGATCCACGGTTAGTAAAAGACGCGCAATTAATTGATAAATTGAGTTATCAGGAAGCGATGGAATTATCATATTTCGGCGCCAAAGTATTGCACCCTAAAACGGTGGCTCCTATCGCTCAGTATCATATTCCGTGCTTGATCAAAAATACCTTTAATCCACAAGCACCAGGATCGTTGGTCTGTTCCGACCGTAGTGACGATGAAAACCAGGTTAAAGCGATTTCAAACCTTGATGACGTGTCAATGATCAGTGTTTCTGGTCCAGGCATGAAAGGCATGGTCGGGATGGCCAGTCGTATTTTTGAAGCAATTTCTCGGGCGGGTGTTTCCGTTAGTTTGATCACTCAGGCATCGTCTGAATACAGCATTAGTTTTTGTATCCCATCACAAGATCAACTGGTGGCGCGTAAAGCACTTGAGGTTGAATTTGAGTTAGAGTTGAGTAGTGAACTGCTTGAACCACTTGAAATCCGTCATCAATTGGCGATTGTCTCGTTAATTGGCGATCGAATGAAAACAGTGCAAGGCGTGGCCGCTAAATTCTTCCAAGCACTATCGCAAGCGCGAGTTAACGTGATTGCGATTGCTCAAGGATCATCTGAGCGTTCAATCTCAACGGTGATTGATCAGCATCGCTGTGGTCGTGCGATTAAGGCCTGTCATCAGCGTTTCTTTAATTCATTGCAATACATCGATTTGTTTTTGGTCGGTTGTGGCAATGTTGGACAAGAACTGCTGCAACAAGTTGAAAATCAAACTCAATATCTTGCTAAAAAGAATATCGCGATCCGCGTTTGTGGTTTGGCTAATTCTAGTCAGATGCTACTTGATGCCGAAGGGATCGACATTAGCCAATGGCGCGATCTACTCGCTCAAACCGACAGCGGTTATGATGTCACGCAGTTAATTAGTTTTGCCAAAGAAAACCATTTACTAAATCCGCTAGTGGTTGATTGTACGAGTAGTCAACAAATAGCCGACCAATACGTATCGTTGCTCGAAGCGGGTTTCCATGTTGTGACGCCAAATAAAAAGGCCAACACCAGCTCGCAAGATTATTACAAGGCATTGCGCAAAGCGGCATTAGTTAAGCGTCGCCGCTTTCTTTATGAAACAACGGTTGGTGCTGGCTTGCCAGTGATCGATAACTTACAAAATCTATTGAGCGCTGGTGATGAACTTAGCTCATTTAGTGGCGTGTTGTCGGGTTCACTATCATTTATCTTTGGTAAGCTCGATGAGGGGATGAGTTTGTCGCAAGCAACAACTATCGCCAAAGAAAACTGCTTTACTGAACCTGATCCGCGGGATGATTTAAGCGGGATGGACGTGGCACGTAAGGTACTAATCTTAGCGCGAGAAGCGGGACTAGAACTCGAACTTTCTGATATAGAAGTTGAGTCGGTATTACCGCAAGGCTTTGATGATTCTGGCAGTGTTGATCAGTTTATGGCGCGCTTGCCACAAGTTGATAGCGAAATTGCAGCGCGCATTGATGCCGCAGCCGCCGAAGGTAAAGTCTTACGTTATGTTGGCAGTATCGATGGGAGCGATAAACGCTGTAAAGTTGAGATCCGCGCGGTTGATTCAAGTGATCCGCTCCATAGTGTTAAAGGTGGCGAGAATGCCCTAGCATTTTACTCACGCTATTATCAGCCGCTACCCTTTGTGTTACGTGGTTACGGCGCGGGTAATGCCGTTACTGCTGCTGGCGTCTTTGCCGATATGCTCAGAACACTAGCTTGGCAACGAGAGGTTTAATCATGGCAGCACTTAGAGTTTTTGCGCCAGCGTCGATGGGCAATATTAGCGTCGGATTTGACGTGCTTGGCGGGGCATTAGCCCCAATTGATGGCAGCTTGCTTGGCGATTGTGTCAGCATTGAGCAGATTGAGCAGGGCATTGAAGTCTCAACTATCGGCACCTTTGCTAATAAATTGCCGAGCGATCCGAAACAAAATATTGTTTATGACTGCGCCGTTGCTTATCAAGCGCAACTTAAAGCCAACAATATCGAATTTAAAGGCCTGAAAATCGTACTTGAGAAACTACTACCCGTTGGTAGTGGTTTAGGGTCTAGTGCCGCATCAGTGGTTGCCGCTTTTTATGCCCTTAATGAGTTTTACCACCAAGCACTATCTAAGCATCAATTGTTATTACTAATGGGCCAGCTCGAAGGGCAAATTAGTGGCAGTGTTCATTATGACAATGTCGCACCGAGCTACCTTGGTGGCTTGCAATTAATGATTGATCAACCTGGGCAGCAATGCAGTGAAATACCGAGCTTTGACGCTTGGTATTGGGTCGTCGCTTATTCAGGCATGAGCGTTTCCACGGCAGAGTCGCGGCGGATTATGCCAACCGAAGTACCCTTGGCAACCGCATTAAAATTTGGTCAAAACTTAGCAACATTTATTGATGCTAGCCATAAAGGTAATCAGGCTCTCGCGGCTCAAGTGCTGGTGGACGTCATAGCCGAGCCAGTACGCGGCGCGATTATTCCTGGCTTTAACGATGCCAAACAAGCAATGCTTGAATTGGGTGCATTGGCTAGCGGCATCAGTGGCAGTGGCCCAACATTGTTTGCAGTCACAGCCGATTTAGCAAAAGCACAACAACTAGAAAATTATTTAAAACAACATTATCTTCAGACAGATGAAGGCTTTAGCCATATCTGTAAAATCGATACTCAAGGTGCCCGTCGGGAGGCTTTACGTGGAACTGTATAACTTAAAGAAAAATCAACAGCGTGTGAGTTTTTCACAAGCAGTAAAATTAGGCTTAGGCGATAACCAAGGTTTATTCTTTCCAACCGAAGTGCCAAAACTTAATGACGTCAATAGCTTGTTAGAGCAAGACTTTGTTAGCCGTAGCGTTAGTATTTTAGACGCCTGGTTAGGTGACGAGCTAGGCAGTGACAATGTCGAAACAATGGTTCGCAATGCCTTTAATTTCCCTTTGGCTGTTACGGCGGTTAACGCGCAAACTTATGCGCTCGAGCTGACTCACGGTCCAACCCTAGCATTTAAAGACTTTGGTGCGCGCTTTATGGCGCAGTGTCTTAACTTATTATGCAAAGGTGAAAAAGCCACGATTTTAACTGCAACCTCTGGTGATACTGGCGCCGCGGTGGCTCATGCTTTTTATGGTCTTGATAATATTGAGGTCGCGGTGCTATATCCCAAAGGCAAAATTAGCGTGTTGCAAGAAAAGCTATTTTGTACGCTTGGCGGTAATATCCACACCTATGCGGTTAGTGGAAGTTTTGATGATTGTCAGCAATTGGTTAAAGACTCATTTGACGATCTTGAGCTTAAACAAGCAATCAGTTTAAACTCGGCAAACTCAATCAATATTTCACGGCTGCTGGCTCAAATTTGTTACTACTTTGAAGCGGTTGCTCAAATACCAAGTGATCAGCGTGACAACATCGTAATCAGTGTCCCAAGTGGTAATTTTGGTGATTTAACCGCGGGTCTATTTGCCAAAGCAATGGGATTACCCGTTAAGCGTTTTGTTGCGGCGACTAACGAAAATGATACCGTGCCGCGCTACCTTACTACTGGGCAGTGGCAGCCACAGCCAACGATCGCGACTCGCGCGAATGCGATGGATGTATCAGCACCTAATAACTGGCCACGGATTGAAGAATTATTCAAAACTCAAGGCTGGGATAAGGCACTGGTGAGTGGCGTTAAAGTGACAGAAACTGAAATGGTCAAAGGTCTGAAGGACTTATATTCTCAAGATTATTTGTGTGAGCCTCATGGCGCAATTGCCGCTTACGCGCTAAATGAGACGTTAACCAATGATGAAACGGGGATTTTCTTATGTACCGCCCATCCAGCTAAATTCCAAGATTCGGTTGAAGATATTTTAGCGATTAAATTGACCTTGCCGCAACCACTTGCCGATGTTGCAGATAAAGAAATACTGTCTGAGGACATCGCCGCTGACTTTAGTCAGTTACGTCAAAAACTGATGGCTATTTAAGTAATCGAAATGTCCAAGTCGATAATCATAATATTTTCGGCTTGGGGATTTCTAGTGGTACCAATTAGATTAAAAGTCACTTGCTGGCCTTCTGCTAGTGGCACTGTTTTCGATCCACATTCACTATTGAGCTGAATAAATATATCACATCCCACTTCTCGTTCGATAAAGCCAAACCCTTTGGAGTGGTTATAAAACTTCACTCTACCAATCTCATTCTTTTGCATAATGTACCCTTATTATTTTTATTAAATAGGAGTATTACGGCCAATTGTTAAAAAATTGTTACCCGGGTCATTATACATAGTGTCAGTGAGTGGTCAATAGTGTTTTTTTTGTGCGGTTTAAGGTGTGAATTAAGTGTTCGCGATAAGCTAAATTTAGCTATTTCTCACACAACATTGAAAATTTGTTACATTTTTTTTCTCGAACAACACCATATATTTGCTAGAGTATGACCAAATCACTAATAATAAGGATATGTTTTGCAACGAAACACGTTAATTAAAAGCGTCAGTACACTTGGACTACTGTTGTTATCAACCCTTAGTCATGCCAAGTCTCCACTACCGCTTGAATTATCACCCTGCTTTATCGATGGTCTGGCGCAGCAAGTTCAATGCGGTAAATTAGCAGTACCTGAAAACTGGGACCAGCCCGATGGCGCAACGCTAAACCTCAATGTTGCGGTTATCCCTGCCATTGCCGCAACGCCGAAAAAAGATCCGTTGTTTTTGTTAATGGGCGGCCCAGGACAAGCGGCTGTTGAATTAGCACCGATGCTGGCTAGGGTATTTAGTAAAGCACGTCAGAGTCGCGAACTAGTGCTAATTGATCAGCGTGGTACGGGGCAATCCAATCCATTACTCTGCGAAGACGAAGATAGCGATGCTTACGGCGATGTTTACAGTGATTTCTCGATCCAAGATCTTAAAACTTGCATCGATAATTACCCAGTCGGTTTGTCGCACTATAATACCAATAATGCGGTATTAGATTTTGAAGCTGTACGTCAAGCATTAGGTTATCAGCAAATTAATTTGTACGGTATTTCATACGGTTCGCGTGCCGCATTAGTATATATGCGTGAGAAGCCTGCGGCACTGCGCAGCGTTATTCTCGATGGCGTGGTGCCAACCCAAGTGGTCGTTGGTCCGATGGGCAGCGAAGCCTCTCGGGCTTTTGATATTTTGGTTAAGCAATGTAGCGAACGCGAAAATTGTCAGCAACAATACCCCAATTTACATCGCGATTATCAGAAAATAAAACAGCAGTTAGCCACTGAAACCTTAGTGACTCAAGTATCACATCCTGTGACCGATTTACCGATCACCCTGCGAGTTGATAGCAAGAAATTCATTGAGTTGCTACGCTCACAAATGTATAGCAACGTCACACGGACCCTGATCCCTTACATCATTACTGAGTTTGCCAAAGCTAACTATAAGCCCTTTATTGGCATGATGTCGCAAAATGAAGATAGTAAAAGTAACATGTATATTGGGCTCACCTTCAATATTTTATGTAATGAAGATATTCCTCGGATAACCCCACAATTACTTAAACAAGAATTGGCTAACACATTCTCAGGCCGACATTCCCTCGAAACATTTACTGATATCTGCCAAAGTTGGCCAAAATTCACCCCGCCAAGTAACTTTGGTGACGCGGTTAATTCAAGCATTCCAACGATGCTGCTATCAGGACGACTCGATCCAGTAACCCCGCCTGCATGGGGCGATATTGCAGCAAAGGGCTTAAGTAATTCAAAACATTATGTTGCTAAGAAAGCTGGACATGGTTTGGTTACTCAAACGTGTGCCGCTGATATGGTCAATGATTTTATTGAGAACGTCTCTTTTGACGATGTTGATGCCAGCTGTTTGGAACAAGTTCCAACGCGTGGTTTTTTACTCAACAATAATGGAAACTGGTAAGGATTAGCATGTTAAAAGTAGATAATGTTTCAAAGAAATTTGGTGATTTTGTAGCATTTTCAGCCATTTCGAACTATTATTTTTTTTTCTTTTCTGGTTTTCTGGTTCTTAGTTCAGCAAGATTTTCCTAATTGGTGGATTTTCAAATCCACCAATTGGTGGATTTTCAAAAAGAAAAAAACAAAA
>JABSRS010000125.1 GCA_013214885.1 Gammaproteobacteria bacterium | reverse complement strand
GGCATTTGAATTACTGGTCAGCTGGCGTTGCTGAAATAAATTGCTGGTATTGGTGTTTAACGATAGCATTCGCTAGCACTTAATTATTGGTTCTTATCTAGGTATTGACCGATTGTATGATATCTTTAGCCGTTATTTACCCAAATAAGCATTAGTTGCTTTGGTGTTTCTTTTTTGCTTGATAATAGACTTGGCCAGCATATCTTTTTTGTCATTGGCGAGTTGTTGCAGTTGGCTGTCAAGATCGACTACTTGCTGAAGCAAGGCACTGTAGGGCTGCAATTGTTGTTGGGAGTGGTGTTGAAATAGTTGTTTAATCGCTTGATCACGCGCCAGCTGTAATGACGCTATTTGAGGGTCAAATTCACTGTTATCAAGCTCAACTTGATTAAGACTGACAATCAGTTGACTCGATAAGTCAATAATGTTGCATAACTGCTCGGTGATCATGCGATTCTCGCTGGTTAGTTTTTGCTAAATTGGACATTTTCTTGCTGATCTACTGGAATTTGTTCCCACGCTGACCGAATTGGCAACAAAATCTTGATTGCCTCGTCAAGCTCTTGCTGCGAATTATTGAGGTTAGCTTGAAAGATCAGGTGCACACTGTACTCATATAAAGCGGCAAGGTTGGTCGAAATTTCGCCACCTTTTTCGAAGTCTAATGACCCTTCTAGTACACCAATCAGTACCGTTGCTTTATTGAGTAATTCATTGCGTTTTTCAATGTTATTTTGGGAGATAGCCCCCTTGGCCGCGGCAATGCTGCCGAGAATTTGTTTGAATATCTCTGAAACTAATTGATAAGGACTTTCCTCGGCCTTAGCACTGACACTAGTTTGGCGATATTTTTTAATAGATAAACGAGTCATAATTTTTCCTTGAGTACTAGTGCTGTAACAACACAGTTTACACTGAGTTACTAGCTGTTGAATATTAAAATCACCGAATTACGGCATTAAACTAAACTGTTGCCTATATCTCTTAGTGAAGCAAATTTCATGCCATCAACATAATCGTACTATGTTTGTTAATCTTGCCAATGCCGAGTAAACTAACGGTCAATAAATTGACTGTTGCTAAACTTTATTAATCACAGGTAGAATAGCGCAATGATAATAAAGTAGTAAATACTTTATTTTACTAGTATTTTTTGTTTTTAAGGACGTTAGTCCAAATCGTAAAGGTATAGTGTCAAAATGCAGGCCTCAGATACAATTTTGATTTGTGGAACTAATTCACAACAGGTACAACAATTAACAACTATTTTTGAATTTATCGGCGAGTCGGTCATCTGTATCGATGGCTTGGTTGAGCTAGCGAAAAAGCTTGAGTCAACTCGTTCAGAAATATATCGCACTGTTATTTTAGATAGTTCGGTCAGTGACAATGGTAATGAGATCAGCGGTCAGTTCCCGCTACAGCCATTTTTGATTATTGCGCCCAATGACAAGGTTGAATTAACCACCAATTTAATTGGCTGTATTTTAGTGCCATTTAAATATGCCCAGTTAACCCAAGAATTACACAATTGCCAAGACTTTATTAATAAACGACCAAGTTTGTCACCGATTGCTGGTACTTCTTCTATGTTGTTTAGAAGTCTGGTTGGTCGTAGCGAGCGAATTCAAGACGTTCGTATCTTGATTGAGCAAGTCGCATCGACCGATGCCAATGTATTAATCCTTGGTGAATCAGGAACGGGCAAAGAAGTCGTGGCGCGTAATGTTCATTATTATTCTAAGCGCAAGAAAGGTCCATTTATCCCTGTTAACTGTGGTGCGATCCCGCCTGAGTTATTAGAAAGTGAATTGTTTGGCCATGAGAAAGGTGCATTTACAGGGGCTTTTTCTGCGCGTAAAGGACGGTTTGAACTGGCCGAGGGTGGCACCCTGTTTCTTGATGAAATAGGAGATATGCCGCAACCGATGCAGGTTAAGTTACTGCGCGTGCTCCAAGAGCGTACTTTTGAGCGCGTCGGTGGTAATAAAACCATCGCCTGTGATGTTCGTATTATTGCTGCGACTCATCAGCATCTTGAAACGATGATTAAAGATGGCGGCTTTCGCGAAGATTTGTATTATCGCTTAAATGTTTTTCCAATTGAGATGCCAGCACTGCGTGATCGTCGTAACGATGTTCCGCTGTTGTTGCAAGAATTAGTATCAAGAATGGAATCTGCTTATTCAACCAGTATTCGGTTTACCCAACGTTGTATTGAATCTTTGATGTTAAATACCTGGGCGGGCAATGTGCGCGAGCTCAGTAACTTGGTCGAACGTTTAGTGATCCTGTATCCGAATAAGTTAATCGATGTTAACGATTTACCGCATAAATACCGTCACCTTGAGATACCAGAATATCAACCTGATTACCCAGAAGAAATGCAAGAGCAAGATGCCTTTGCTGCTATCTTTAGTGGTGAAGACGAGATTGAGATACCTGAGCGCTCGATGATGAGAGAACTTCCTGCCGAAGGGGTTAATCTCAAAGAAATTCTGTCAGAACTTGAAACGGATTTAATTCGTCAAGCGATTGAGCAGCAAGATGGCGTGGTATCACGTGCAGCAGAGGTGCTGGGTATGAGACGAACCACGTTAGTCGAGAAAATGCGTAAATATGGCATGTCTAAAGACGCATAATTCAGCGTTTTTATCCTCATAAACCCTGATCTTAGTTTGCTAAGTTCAGGGTTTTTTTTATTGGCTATGCCTAAGTTAACAGTGATTATAAGTTAAGTTTGGTGAGATTTATGATGTGCTTTATATATTTCACATTATTGTACTGAGGTGCAGGCACACCAGTTACTTTCTTTGTGTCGCCAAAGAAAGTAACCAAAGAAAAGCGACCCGTATTTAGTTGCTGATCTTCAACTAAATATCTGTCTTAACGGAGGCGATTTTAATGCGCATCCCTGCGCTAAAATCTAAGAAATCGTCCCTGATTTCTTCTCCTAACAGCTATCCAGATGAAGGCAACTAAGAGCGGGAAATGGAGCATCCTGTTAGTCTGGTGCAACCAATGAAATTTTATATTATAAAAGTACAGCAACAGCTAATTCAGACATAGCCAAGTTAAAGAGTTAGATGATCCCCAAGGGTTTGGTTCTTTTTATAGAAATACTTTTTGAATTTACTAATTAGATTGAAACTAAGAGTAGACCCAATGGTGGAGCTAGATGGATTGGAACCATGCAAGGTCGAGCCATCAGCGATTAAAAATAGCCGTGCTATTTAAACAGTCGGATGATCCCCAATGGTTTTGGTTCTTTTTATAAAATTATGATATTTTTTATTAGAAATACTATGAGTAGACTTGATGGTGGAGGGAGGTGGATTCGAACCACCGAAGGCTGAGCCGTCAGATTTACAATCTGATCCCTTTGGCCACTCGGGAACCCCTCCATCTCAAGTGCGAGCAAATAATAGTTCAGTTTTAGCCATTGGTAAAGCGCTTTTTATTAAAAACATCTAATTAATGTCTGAGTGCTTTTTTATTGGACAATTAACTGTTAATTCAACTGTTAATTAAAAAAATGTTCAAGTTTTCTCGTTGATTGTCGATAACTTAATTAGGTTAAGTTATCAAACACAACATCATGCAAATAGAGCAAATAGTATCTAACGAGCTGCACCTTGGGCAGCAACTCAACAAAAGTGTCGAAAATGACAGGGCTAATTTTGCCTTGTTATTGGCATTGATGTCGGGTGACGTTGAAGATCAGGCTCAGTTTCATTTACAATCCAATGCTGCTACGGATGTTGATTGCCACAGCACATCACTAAGAGATCAATTTGAAGTGCCGCCATTACAAACACTTGTTGCTGATCCGTTAGGTGAATTACAGTCATTAAAGTGTACTCATATGATTAATGATAGCGGGTTACAAGATATTAGATTAAGCCATTGTCTAAACCCCGAGCCATTGAGTTTCTCGTTAGGCAAGAAGCACGGCATTGACAGCGATGTGGTTGATAATATGGGATTGTGTGCACTACGAAAGTTCACCTCGCAGCGGAGTCAGCCATTAATCGAACAGCTCATTCCTGATAGTATTATTGCCCTGCAACAGAATTATTCAGCTCAATTAGTTAATCACTAATCTCTCATTTAAACTAGCCACAACACTTCTTGAATTTTTTACCGCTAGCACAAATGCAAGGGTCATTGCGTTTTGGGATGTTTATTGTGCTGTCGCACGGTTTGGCACTATGGTAATACCAAGCTTGAGTGGTGTTTAGTCCGACCAGTTCAGTCAGGGCTGGATCTATTGTTTCTAAACTAAAATTCGATAATTCATGATGAGCTTGTAGCTTACCATCCACCTTATACCAGGCCACAAACTCTACTTGTGCGCTCCCTGAACTCTGGTGATGGTTTACAACATTTAATCCTAACCATTGGCTGTCTTTAGCCCATTGCATGATGTCAGCTTTGATTAGTTGATCACGCGTTTCGGGCGAATGAGTAACAATCAAATAGTCGATTTCGTGGGTAACGAATGCCGCGTAACGGCTGCGCATTAACTGCTCGGCAGATTGGGCCAAGACTTGACCTAAATGTAATGGCTGACAGCACTGCTGATAATTTTCATTTGAACCACAGGGACACTTAATTGGCATTGTTAGCCACTAAGTTTTTTGCCACCGAGCATTGTTGAGACGGTTGAGTTAATTGTTCTAAATTGGAGGCATAAAACAAATCACTGAGCATCACAGCGTCATGATAGGTTTTAACACTCACTCTGTTGTTGGCATCGGACCAAATACGCCACTGGTTGTTTTCGTCTTGTTTGAAGGTCATTAAATACTTGCCAGCATGTTGTTTGATCGGATGTTCGTGATCTAATGCTGGAGATACAGTGACCAGATAATAACCGACATCGGTAATGCTTTTGGTGTCAATCAGTCGGTCAATGACTTTAAATTCAATCGCCAACTTGAAGTTATTTTTCTTAATTTTAGTAAAATAATGTTGATATAAGGCTGACAATTCCTTTGCACCGTGGGCAATGTTGTGCTTTTTACCAGTCGAGACATAATAACCATCATCGGTATAGGCTTTGGTCATTATACTTGGTTCTAATGACGCATAAGCTTCGATTATTTGATGGTAACTTTTTTTAAGTATACTGTTTGTTGGAGGTGTTTTGGCCTGACTGACGCTTGCAACAGCTAAGCTCAGAGCCAGTGGTAGTAAAATGTTCAAAAGCAGTTTGGTTGCGCCCATCAATAAAAAAACCTAATTTGTGTCAATTGTCTCGTGTAGTGAGATTGTGATTTGTTAATCGAATAAAGTAAACGATGATATTGCCACAAGATGTTTCAAAAGAGAGGGGGGCAATATAACGCATTAAAATAATGCATTAAAATAATGCGTTATATTAATTTATATTATTTGGTAATACATAGAAGAAAATCAAAAAATAGTGACATAGCGCAGCAAGTAACACGAAAATATGCCAAATTGCATGGTT
Organism: Gammaproteobacteria bacterium; assembly: GCA_013214885.1. GTDB lineage: Bacteria > Pseudomonadota > Gammaproteobacteria > Enterobacterales > Psychrobiaceae > Psychrobium. Next base: position 3,459 of record JABSRS010000125.1, on the reverse strand, counting down.
GTTTTTAATTTTATCATTGAGGTAGAAATAAACCCCCGAGGAATATATCACACCGCCTAAACCAAGCAGAAATAGTCCTTGCGCTGGCAGGCTTTGAATTAACTGATAGATCACCACCATTGATAGCCAACCCATCACTAGGTAGGTAGCGACTGAGAACTTTTTAAACTGGCTGCCAAAACGCATTTTGACAAAAATGCCCAATATTGCCAAAATCCAAATTAATGCCAATACTGAATTACCAAGTACCCCTGGTATTATATGGAGTAATAATGGGGTGTAAGTTCCTGCAATCAGAAGATAAATGGCGCAGTGATCGAGTAATTTATAAAATGACTTTGCACTAACCGATGTTGCCCCATGATACAAAGTGGATGCACCAAATAACAAACATAAACTAATGCCGTAAATAGAGTGGGTTATTAGCTTAAAGAAATCGTTTTGCTCAATGGTAATCACCACAAAGCTCAGCAAGCCTACCATGCTTAATAATGCGCCGATACCATGGGTAATGGTATTTAAACGTTCTTCTTGCGCAGAGTATGCGACTGCAATTTTTTGGTTAGTCATCTTCTTCTTTTCAGCGTGCAAGTGTTAGCTGAGCATGCTACCAGAACTGTTATTGCGATCATACTCTCTCTGTGATTTAAAATGGACTGATACCTTTAGGGGTAAATAATGAATGATAAAGTTTGGCGGCAAACTCATCGGTCATTCCCGAAATATAATCGGCGATAATTCGCATCTGGACATCCTCTTTTTTGTCTTGAGCTTGGTGCCAACGGTCTTTGGTATTATCGGGTAATAACCTGCTTGGATCAGACGCAAAGGCTTCAAATAACTCCATCACTATTTGCTGTCCTTTGTATCCTATTGCTTGAAACTCTGGCTTGTTGATCACTCGGTTTAACACGAATTGTTTTAAAATTTCCAAGATCTTGGCATAAGAGGGCACTAACTTAGCGTTAAATCTTAATAAGGGCTGTTCAAACTGGTTATTTTCATCAATCTCAATGGCGGTGATTAGTGAATTGACTAGTTCGCCAATTGCATCTTTGCGCAAGTATTGTTCATTGCCAAAAAGTTTGTCAGAAATGTCATGAATATGCTGACTAATCCAATTGTCTTTTAATGGTTCAATTTGAGCGACAACATCTTGTTGCCATTGCGACAAATTAACCGTCCCCATGACAATGGCATCTTCTAAATCATGGACGGAATAGGCAATGTCATCAGCTAGTTCCATGATCGAGCAATCAAGAGATTTAAACTTTGATTGTAAATGAATACCTTCTTCACCTTGCTTGGTACTAATAAATAAAGCACGTTCGCTGCTACTCAGTGGTTCTAACACCCAGTCAAGGTAACCGGAATCAACCCCAAAAATAGCTTTAGGGGGTAACCAGTTTTTAGCTTTGAGTTTTCTAAAGTTGTCACTGGCTTGATCTTGATACTGCCCACACACCGCATCATGCAAGACGGGATATTTTAGTACCCCCAGTAAGGTTCGGCGGGTTAAGTTCATGCCGTGATGTTGGGTATAAGGTTCTAAGCGGGTTAAAATTCGAAATGTTTGGCCATTGCCCTCAAAGCCGCCATGGTCGCGCATCATGTAATTCAGCGCAATTTCACCGCCATGACCAAAAGGAGGGTGGCCAATATCATGGGACAATCCTAACGCTTCGATTAACATGTCATCTTCTAACGCCAGTGCTAAATGAGGATAGTGCAACCGTAGCTGCGCATTGATCCCAGCACCAATTTGCGCCACTTCAAGTGAGTGAGTCAGGCGAGTGCGATAAAAATCACTTTGACCGATACCAACCACTTGGGTTTTAGCCTGCAGTCGTCTAAAGGCAGCCGAATGGAGGATTCGCGCCCGATCACGTTGAAAAATCGTGCGGTGATCACGACCCCGTGCTTGGCGATGCTCTCCTTTGCGCTGCTCCCATTGAGCTGAAATTTCGAATTGTTGTAATTGATTACTCAAACGACTGTGCTCCAGTACTTTTTTTCTTGATAATTAAGAATTAAACATCCTCGCGGCGACTATTGTTTGTAATGCTCTAAAAAGTTGCCAAAGCGTTTAATGGCATTGGTTAAATCTGTGGTGTGAGGCAGGGTAACAATTCTGACATGGTCTGGCTCTGGCCAGTTAAAGGCTGTGCCATGGACCAATAGTATTTTTTCGCTCTTGAGTAAATCAAACACTAGGCGTTGATCGTCGACAATATTAAACTTGTTAATATCAAGCTTGGGAAATAAATACATCGCGCCTTGGGGTTTGACGCAACTAACGCCATCAATATCATTAAGGGCTTGCCACGCCGCATTACGTTGCGCAAGTAGCCTGCCACCAGGAAGAATTAACTCATTAATACTTTGGTAACCACCAAGTGCGGTTTGAATCGCATGTTGGCACGGAACATTCGCGCACAGGCGCATTGACGCGAGCATGTTAAGGCCGCTGATATAACTTTGAGCCTTGTACTTTGCCCCCGAAACAACCATCCACCCAGAACGGAAACCTGCGATGCGGTAGGCTTTTGATAAGCCATTAAAGGTGATGATTAATAAGTCATCAGCCAATGACGCCGTATGTACATGTTGGGCATCGTCATATAAAATTTTGTCATAAATTTCATCGGAAAATACCACCAGGTTATGCTGGCGTGCCACTTCCAGTAATTCTAAAATAAGCTCTTTTGAATAAACCGCACCCGTTGGGTTATTGGGATTAATCAGCACAATAGCTTTAGTGTTACTGGTAATTTTGCTTTTAATGTCATCGAGATCAGGAAACCAATCCGCTTGTTCGTCGCAACGGTAATGAATCGCCTTACCGCCAGCTAAATGAACCGATGCGGTCCACAGCGGGTAATCAGGCGAAGGTACTAACACTTCATCGTCATTATTTATCAGCGCCATGGTGGCAATTTGGATCAGTTCAGAAACGCCATTACCGATATAGATATCTTCGACATCGATCCCTGTAATTATCTGCTGGTAATGGTGAAAAACAGCTTTACGTGCTGAAAACAGACCTTTGGATTCACAATAACCTTGAGCTTGGGGTAAATTATGAATGACATCACGGACAATTTCATCGGGGGCTTCGAAACCAAATGGGGCAGGGTTGCCAATATTTAGCTTGAGAATTCGGTGACCTTCTTCTTCGAGACGTTGGGCTTCATCGTGCACTGGGCCACGAATATCGTAGCAAACATTATGTAATTTATTCGACTTGTTAAACACCGCGCTAACTCCAAAGGACCTTTAATTCTATGTGGATAATTAACATACCGTATCGATGATAAATATGAAAGTGAGAAATTAGTCTATCAGGGTGTTTTAGCGAATAACGGGTCAAAAAAAACGCTATGTATGAGTAAAGTGTTGCCACTTGAACAGCAAGTCGCTGTAAACCCATCACTACTTCGGCGGACTTCCTAATGCCAC
>JABSRS010000124.1:4337-8960 GCA_013214885.1 Gammaproteobacteria bacterium | reverse complement strand
AAAGTGTTAGCTAACTCGATGTCGCTCTCGAATTGGACCCATTGCATCATCAACTGCGCGACAGGCAAACGCGAGATATTCAAAAACTCGGATAATTTAATAGTGCCCATCAGCTAAGTTTGCAATATCCTCTTATTCTTAACAGTGCATATGACCGCTTGCGTTTTTCACATTTCAACTATTATACATTACTAGAGATAGCCCAGAACAACTACCCCGTGCCCAAAAATGACAGTGATTTGATTGAAGTTATCACTGCCAGTCATGGTGGTTTAGTCGCTTTTGACCCCGATGTTACCGCACTTAAGGTGATGAGTTATTTTGGTAATATTAGTGAGGAGAATTTAACTCAGTTAGACTTTGAACATTTAGCCGACAAGATTATATACTTACCCCATTATGCGAGGTTGTTAATTGAGGATAACCAGCAAGAACAGGCCGATGCGATATTAAGTAGCATGGTTAACTACCTCTTAAAACAACCAAAAGATCATTTTTATCAATCGACGTTGTTAGCACAAACTTATGCTTTACTTGGTCGAAAGCAACAAGCCATTGAGGAACTTTCTCGTGTGATAAGTACTGGGTGGATGCCAGATCGGCGCTACGACTTGGCTAATTTGAGAGACGATCCAAACTTAAGTTCTTTACTAGGTCAATGGCAATTTAGAGCGTTAGTTCAGTTGGTCGAAAACAGACAATCACTATTACAACAATTAGCACCTAGTTCATAAGAAAATAGTTATACCAATTGCATTGATGAACTGACCACTTGTGCGAGTTTAAATTAACATTAACTGCGTTACTCTCAATCCTAATAGCCAGCTATTGGTCAATTGAGTGCCTTGTTCAAGTTTATTTTTCCATCGCACAACAAGATCACATACTTAATGTAAATGGTATTACCTAAAAGGATTTATTGTTATTTATATTTTTTCAAAAATACGTTTGGTCGTCCATGTGCTATTGATCAACATATGCATGTTAAGTCACAGCTATGCTTTTTCATCAGTCGGTGAAGTTCATGACGTTAATGTGCAATTAAAATGGCATCACCAATTTCAATTTGCTGGTTTTTATGCCGCTAAAGAACTTGGTTATTATCGCGATGCCAACCTTAACGTCACCATTAATGCCCGTGATCAGGTACTTAGTGGCAACGCTCAATTTGGTGTTGCTGATACCACGTTGGTCATGCATCGCTTAAAAGGGTTACCAGTGGTCGCTTTGTTGGCAAGTTATAAATACTCGCCATTGATCCTAGTGACACGAAAGTCCGATAACATCATAAATCCGATTCAACTTAAAAATAAACGAATTATGTATCAGCGCAATAGTGATGATAGTGCTATTTTGGCCTTATTTGATAAGTTTAATATCAAAGCGACAGATATCACTCACGTTGATATGCTAAACCCTGTACAAGCGTTAGAAAATAATCAAATAGACGCATATTCTGGCTATATCACTAACCAGCCGTTCTTACATTCCGAGCAGGGTTTTAAGACTAATATTATTAACCCTGCGAATTATGGCATCGACTTTATTGGCGATTTAACTTATACCAGCGAAGCTTATCTAGCAACAAACTATCAACAAGTCATTGATTTTAGACGTGCGACCATAAAAGGTTGGCAATATGCCTTAAAAAATCCAGAGCAAGTCATTGACTGGATAATTCATATTTACCATAGCAATAAAGATAAAGCCCAATTGTTGCAAGAGGCAACAGCTTCCCTGAGTTTATTTGATCCAGACTTAACTAAGTTTGGCGAAATAGACCCTGAACGTTTGAATCATGCTGTACAGTTGTATAAGAAATTAAATAAAGCCTCTAAAAACAGTAAGTTAGATGGCTTTAATATTAATTCTCGACTTGCCGATAAGCTTGCTTATTGGCAAGTAATCTTACTTGTTTTAATCGTTGTATTAGCGGTTATTACCATGATGTTCTTTATTCGAAAACAGGTAGCGGTATTGGCCCATCAAGTTTACGGTTTGTTTTCAAAGTCGGTACTGGTAGAGGCTACACATCAATACCTTATCGAACAGAATATTTTAAGCTATCGGACCGATAAGGATGATTGTTTTGTATTTGTTTCCCCTGCATTTTGCAGCAAACTTGGCTATAGCAGGGAAGAGTTAATTGGTAAAGCACGTCGGATGCTTTATCACCCTAAGTTTACTTCAGTAAATCTGGTTAAAATAACCAAAAGCCTGGAACAATGGTTGCCTTGGAGCGGGGAAGTGATGTATCAAAGCAAAGAGGGGGACTGTTATTGGCATCGCTCTCAATTTGATCCCATTGTAAAAAATGATTATTTGCTGGGTTACTCTGCGATAGAGTATGATATTTCAGAAAAGAAGCATTTAGAGCAATCTTCAATTATAGATGCGATCACAGGCTTGTTTAACCGCTTTCGAATAGAGCAACTTATTCATTATGAAAGAATTCGCTCAATTAGAACCCATTACCCATTTTCTATTTTAATCTTAGAGCTCAATGGGCTTGGGATCCTGGTTGAAAAAGAAGGGCAGCAAGTACTCGATGACTTTTTATTGGCGATGGCTAATATTGTTAACAATGAAATCAGAATTTCAGATACAGCGGGGCGCTGGTCGCATGATCAGATCCTGGTCGTTTGCCCTGAAACAAGTCTTGAAGGTGTTGATATATTAGCGAATAAAATCTTAAAAACGATAGGGAAATATAAGTTTGACTCATGCTTTTTTGTCAAACCAAAGTTATTAACAGGCGAACTGCAGAGTAAAGAAGAGGTCGCTCAATTGCTCAAGCGGATCATATCGCAAATGGCGTAGGGACATAACCTACGCCAAAGCCTGGACCTTACAGTACAGCGGCTATTGCTTTACACAGCGGATCCATATTTAGTGTTGTCATACCTGCAACACTAATGCGACCTGAGCCAACAATATAAACAGCATGTTGGTCTTTTAATATTTCGACTTGGGCTTTACTTAGCCCTGAGAACGAAAACATGCCGTTTTGCTGACTTATAAATGAAAAGTCACCCGTTGCACCATATGCTTTAAGTGTCTTAACAAAAAGTAAGCGCATCTGGTGGATCCGTTGACGCATTTGTGCCACTTCATCGTGCCATAGCGCGGTTAATTCTGGATCATTTAGCACGGTAGTCACAACGGCAGCACCGTGAGATGGTGGGTTTGAGTAGTTAGCACGAATAATTGATTTTATTTGGCTAAACGCAGACGTTGCAGTTTCAAGGTCTTTTGCTACCAAGGTAACAGCACCAACACGTTCGTTATAAAGACCAAAGTTCTTCGAGAATGAACTCGCGATCATTAATTCGGTATTTTGAGCAGCATATAAGCGCAAACCACTAGCATCTTCTTCAATGCCAACCCCAAAACCTTGATAAGCAAAATCAAATAAAGCGAGGAATTGTTGTTTTTGTCCTAAATCTGCTAATTGTTGCCATTGCTCAATGGTTGGATCAATGCCCGTAGGATTATGACAACAACCGTGGAACAATACCGCATCTTCACTTGTTGCATTGGCTAATGACTTAACCATGCCGTCAAAATTGAGTGTTTTAGATTCAGCATCGTAATAATCATATTCAACAATCTCTAATCCAGCCGTCTTAAACACGTTACCATGATTGGCCCATGTTGGGTTGCTGACCCAAATACGTTTTATGCCTAACTGTTGAACCATAAAATCAGCTGCAATTCTCAGGGCACCTGTGCCCCCAGGTACCTGGGCGGTAGCTGCTCTGCGCGAACTGATAATTTCATTATTTGGTGAAAACAATAAAGCTTGAACACATTTACCATACTCGGCATTGCCCTCAATGCTCAGGTATGACTTAGTTTTCTCTTGTGCAAGAATAATAGCTTCGGCTTTTTTAACACAATCTAATACAGGGGTCGTGCCAGCATCTGTTTTGTATATTCCAACCCCTAAATTAATTTTATGGCCGCGAGGGTCATTTTTAAATGTCTCGGTCAAACCTAAAATTGGGTCAGCGGGAGCTATTTTCACCGTTTCGAACATGAGATTTTCCTAAATATGAAATTGAATAAAAGTTTAATTGAAATAGGCTGCAAACGCAGTCCTACTAGCATTTATAACATGGAGCAAAAGGAAACGATAGTAGACTTTAAAGTCAATTGGACTTTTTATTGGCACTAGGTAATGGGAAAAAAGTATTTGACATGCCTAAGCTATAATATTTTAGCAAGCCAAGCCACTCGTGAGTTGCATACTCAATTAGATAAAGTTTTTTTACCAAAGAGTTTTGACCGATAAAATCAAAGTCGTCAGTTAAACGATATTCGACGTTAAATGGTACAAAGTTAATACCCTGTTTACTAAAGACACCAACAGCACGAGGCATGTGCGCAGCTGAAGTGATTAATAAACTGTGTTTAAAATTATTTTTATTTAATAATTCCTGAGCTATTTTTGCATTATCAAAAGTATCGTGAGATTGATTATTTATGATAAGTTGCGACAGTGGTAGCTGAGCTAATCGAGCCTGTATTTTGAGGCTGGTGGACTCGAGGTAACTTTGTTGGTTGACGATGCGACCAGCGCCGACAAAAATGATTGGCACATTTAATTGCTGAGAAAAATCT
>JABSRS010000124.1:0-4327 GCA_013214885.1 Gammaproteobacteria bacterium | reverse complement strand
ATTGCCGCAATAATTCGACCATTGTGCTGACCAAAGCCACTGTATGGACGTTGATAGAGTAATTTTTTATGCTGGCCACCACCAAGTACTACTATCGAGTCAACACCTTTAAAGTTAGTCGATGAGGGAATTCGCTGTTCCAGCGGGGCTAAAATAAAGTACTCAATTGGCGTGATTGCAATTATCGCTAGCAGTGCGATAACAAGGTAAATAATAACCTTGCCAGCTTTACGTTTAAGCCAAAGCAATATGACGCCAACCACTAGCATCAGCAGTAAAAAATGGCTAGGGGCGACGATGCTCCATAGTATTTTACCCAACCAAAAATGTAACTGCTGCGCTATTTCCATGTTATAGACACTGCATGAATTTTGACAAATCGCTACCAATGGCTAGCGACTGTTTCTGTATATTCCCTTGAAATAAATAGGCTTCTTTGTTGCCAGTCAGGGTTAATTGGTTGTCGACTAGCATTAAGGCACTGCCTTCTTGAATCCCAATAATCGGAGTGGTTGGATCGATCAGGGTAAATTCAAGTAACCGCTGCGCGCGGGTTTCACCATTATGACCCGAGGGTTGGTAATCGGTGTAATGTGGATTCAATTGAAACGGCACTAACCCTAAGGCATTAAAAGATGGCGGCTCAATAATTGGCATGTCATTAGTTGTTCTGATTGAAAGTCCTGCGATATTAGATCCTGCACTCCACCCGATGTAAGGCGTACCTTGTTGAACCTTTTCTTTAATAAGGTCGACTAAATCAAAATGATAAAGTTGATGCAGTAAATGAAAAGTGTTACCACCACCAACCACGATTGCTTGAGCCTGAGTGATAGCTAATTGCTTATCCTCGTAATTTGCGATGTTATTTACTTTCAAATTTAAAGGCGCTAATGCATGAGCAACCATAGTTGAATAATTATCGTAATTCAATGAAACTCCAGCGAAAGGGATAAACAAGATCTCCGTTATATCTGCGGATAAAAATTGCTTAATTTGCGCTATTGCATGTTCCAAATAGGGCGTTTGCCCTTCGCGAGAGCTACTTAATAATAATAAATTTTTCATTTAATGATTTCTTCAAAAGTTATATTTATGATGGCATTGTACCGATCTTCGCGCTAATTGAACAAAAATAAGCACTTTTTTTGTCATAAAGTAAACAACAGAGATAATCGGTTGATTTTTAACTACTGTTAATGACAAAATAGTTTAACAGCAAGGAATTAATAATTTACTTGTTAAGGTTTGATTCAGGGCTAGGTTGTTCTAATGCTCACCAACAGCAGAGAACTTAGTAATAAGAAATCTAAACTATCAATATTTTATTTTCAGGTTATTTAAATCTAAAAGGACAAAGAGATGAAAACTACAAATTTTAAACGTACATTACTTACCCCAATCGCTTTAGGCGTATTATTAGCTTCAACGTCAGTAATGGCTACGGAAAAGCAAACAGATGTTGAACAAGGTTGGTTTGTCCAAGGTGATATTGGTCAAGCAAAAAGTTACGGCCAACGTAATGTATACAGTGACTTAAGAATGTCTGAAAAGCGCCGTGCTTGGAAAGCAAGTACCGGTTATCGTTTTAATAACAACTTCGCACTTGCTTTTAACTATGCCGACCTAGGCATGGTTGAAGATTTTGCTAACCGCGGGGCTCTAGAGTCTATTGCCGGTAAAGCAACAGGGTTATCAGGTATTTATAACTTCCCAATCTCACAAAGAGTTAACATTCACGCTAAAGCAGGTTACGCCCACTTTAGCGGTCGTAACAACCGTTTATCAAACGGTGGTCATGCTTGGAACCGTACTTCTGATAACGCCCCATTCTATGGTGCAGGTATGTCATTTGACCTGACTCAAAACCTATCTTTAATGGTTGATTGGGAGCGTTACAAGTTTGACAGCGTTACCGATGTTGTTTCAACGGGTTTACGTTATACATTTGGCTCAATTGCCAAGCCTGTTGCTAAGCCAGCTCCAGCACCTGTTTATGTAAAGCCAGAGCCAGTGGTTCAACCTAAGCCAGCTCCAGTGCCACCTAAGCCACCAGTAATTGAGCTAAAGCCATTACAAGTTAACCTATACTTTGATAATGACAGCAGTGAATTAACCCACGAAACACTTGAGATTTTATCGCAAGCAAAAAGCCAATTAGTCAATGATCGCATCGACACCATTGATGTTGCAGGTTTTGCATCGGCTGTTGGTAATAGTGATTACAACCAGGCCCTTTCAGAGCGCCGTGCGACTGCTGTTGTTGAATATATTCGTCAAAACTGGAATATTGAAAGTGGTAAAGTAAGTGTTGTTTCTCATGGTGAAGATATGTTGCAAAACGACAGTAACCTAAATAACTCACGCGATCGCCGAGTAATGGTTAAAATTAAATTTAACTAATACATAATAACGATTACGCATCGATAAAAAAGCATCAATAATAGATTGATGCTTTTTTTACTATGTTACTAACATATTTTTATTGGTGTTATAAATATGGGGAGGTAACTTTAATAACTCACTTTCTGTTATGGGCCGACTAAAAGAAAGCCTTGCACACAGTCACATTTTAGTTGTTTTAACATATAAAGCTGATCTTCATCTTCAACGCCTTCTGCAATTAATTTTAACCCTACTATGCGCCATTGCAATAGCTGCACTAACCAAGTTTTTGTCTGCATCATCATTGGCTATACCATCAATAAAACTGCGGTCTACTTTGATCACATCAAAAGAATATTTTCTTAAATAACTTAATGAAGAATAGCCTGTACCAAAATCGTCCATTGAGAGTTGTATCCCTAACTTACTCAACCCATCAAGCACGGTATTTACATATGAATTTCCAGTCATCAGTACCCCCTCAGTAATTTCTAGCTCTAATTTAGCAGCTCTAATGCCTGCTTGTTCAACTGCACGTTTAATAGAGCTTAACAATTGAGGGTCTCGAAATTGTCGAGGTGATAGGTTTACTAACATCGACAAGTTAGCATCATAGTTTGTTTGCCATTGCCTTAGCACGGTCAACGCTTGTTTAAGCACAAACTGACCAATCGAAACAATTAAGCCCGTTTGTTCAGCAATAGGAATAAATTCGGCTGGAGATACCTCGCCTAATTTATCGCTATGCCAACGTAATAATGCTTCGGGCCCAACGATGCGGCACTTGCCACATCGACTTGAGGTTGGTAAAGACTTCAAATTAATTTTTTTCTAATGCTCCGCATAATTGTTCTTCAATGTCTAAGCGCCTAGGAAGATCATTGTTCATCGCCTTAGTAAAATACGAGTAGGTATTTCTACCTGAATTCTTTGCCTGATACATCGCAAGATCAGAATTTTTCAATAATTTAGAACGGCTGTCACCATTATCTGGGTAGATAGCAATACCAACGCTTAACGTCAGGATCAATTCTCGGCCATCGATCATAAAGGGTTCGCGAAAAGATTTTAGTAAATTATCAATGGTTGATGATGCATCACTGGCATTAGTTAAACCTCGTAGTAAAATAATAAACTCATCCCCCCTAGGCGACCGACAGTATCTTCATCGCGAACGATTAATTTGAGTCTTTTTGCCGCTTCAATCAATGATTTATCGCCAGTTTCATGCCCTAAAGTGTCATTAATTTTTTAAAATTCGTCTAAATCAATAAATAAACCCGCAATTTTTTCATTATTTCGTTTGGCCGTTACAACCAATTGAGCTAGTCGATCGAGTGCTAAGAAACGGTTAGGTATATTAGTTAACGCATCATAATGAGCTTGATATGAAATGAGTTGTTCTTTGTGTTTTCTCTCTGTCATATCACGAATGATGACAATAAATTCGTCGGTATTGGGAACTTGGGTTAAACGGGCATCAAAAAATCGATATCCATTGGGTAACAGCAGTTTATATTCAAACGTAACTAAACCCTCGCCATTCTTGACTTACTCAATGCTTTCGATAAATTGAACAGCCACATCTTCTGGTATTAAATCGCGAATTGAAGAACCCAGCAACACATCTGGATGGACATATAAATCTTGCTCATCACCTGCGTGAAAATCTAAAATGATGAAATTTCATCTATCAGCAAGCACAAATCAGGGATCACACTAAAAACAGCCTCAAGCATAGTTCCTTTTGTTGGGCTTGTGCATCTACTAGTTTTAACTCTGATAAGTCAATATCAATGCAATACATTTGATGCTGACCATCTTCATTTTGATACATTACATGGGATGAATATACATAAACGGTAGAACCATTAGATTTGCATAAGGTAAGTTTACCAGATGGTATTTTTATTCCTTGGTGTAGCCAGTCGCGATGAGCCGA
>JABSRS010000123.1 GCA_013214885.1 Gammaproteobacteria bacterium | reverse complement strand
TAAAGGTTCGGCTTAGTGTTTGAGTCAGTGAAATGTCAATAATATCACTCGGCGTGCCCATGCGTAACTTTCTAAAGTTTTCACGAATACGATCCGACACGACAATGGTATCGTTTAACGAGTAGCCTATCACCGCGAGGATCGCCGCTAATACTGTTAAATCAAATTCCAACTGTAAGAACGAGAACAAACCTAAGGTAATAATGACATCATGACCTAATGCGAATACGGCACCGAGGGCGAAACGCCACTCGAAACGTAATGACACGTAGATTAAGATACAAATCAGCGCCGCTAGCATTGCTAAACCGCCCTTCTCTGTTAATTCACCACCGACTTTAGGCCCAACAAACTCGATCCGACGCATTTCAACTTCGCTACCAGTACCTGCTCTTATCACCGCAAGAACATCACTACCAATAGTTTCGCTGTTAACGTCAGCTCGAGGTGCCAGACGTACTAATACATCGCGTGGGCTGCCGAAGTTTTGGACAATAGCATCCGAAAAACCATTTTCGCCTAGCACTAGTCTAACTTTTTTCAAGTCAGCAGTGTCGGTAAACCCAACTTCAATCACAGTACCACCAGTAAAGTCCAAACCTAAGTTTAGTTTATTGGTGGCTAAGCTAAAAATACTGGCTACAATCAGCAAAATAGAAAATGCCATTGCTGCTTTACGCCTTTTCATAAAGGCTAAGGTGTTTTCTGTTTTAAATATATGGAACATCACACTCACCTATATTGAAAGTTTTTTGATATTTCGACCGCTAACATACATGTTAACAATGGCACGAGTCACCACGACAGCTGTAAATACCGATGTCACAATACCAATCGATAGCGTTATCGCAAAGCCTTTGATTGGGCCAGCACCGAACGAGAACAAAATAACCGCTGCAATAAACGTCGTAACGTTAGCATCGAAAATGGTCGAGAACGCCGCGTCATAACCATGATGGATCGCTTGTTGAGGTGAGCGCCCTGCGGCAAGCTCCTCTCGGATCCGTTCAAAGATTAAGACATTAGCATCGACTGCCATCCCAACCGTTAACACTATCCCAGCCATACCAGGCAAGGTCAGCGATGCACCCGGGATTATCGACATTACACCAACAATCAAAAATACGTTGGCGACCAGTGCAATATTAGCCACTAGACCAAAGGCGCGGTAATAAATTAGCATAAACACTAAAACACACGCCAAACCCAAAGCGATTGCGGTGGCGCCAAGTTCAATATTTTCTTGACCTAAGCTTGGTCCAACCGTACGCTCTTCAATGATTTGAATCGGGGCACGTAAAGCACCTGCGCGAAGTAACAATGATAAGGCACGTGCTTCAGCTGGGCTATCAAGTCCAGTGATCACAAAGTTACGCCCTAAACGGCCATTGATGGTCGCGACGTTAATCACTTCTTCAACTTTCTTTAGGATTGACTTACCATTCTTGTCTTTCTTACCCGTTGGCTTGTATTCAATAAATACGGTGGCCATTGGCTTACCGATATTATTTTTAGTGCCTTCGGACATTTTATTGCCGCCCTTGGCATCTAATTTAATACTAACTTCTGGTTGAGAAGACTGACTAAAACCTGCTTGAGCACCCGTAATGTGAGTACCGCGTAGCATGATTTGTTTCTTCAAGACTATCGAACCACCTGAACGGCGTTGGTAGACTTTTGAGCTAGCAGGGACATTACCGTTACTTTCGGCACGTTGGTCAACCATGTGAAATTCTAAGGTCGCCGTGGCACCTAATAATTCTTTAGCACGGGCAGTATCTTGAATACCAGGTAGTTGAACCACGATGCGGTCATCACCTTGACGCTGAACGTCAGGTTCCGAAACACCGATCTCATTAACACGATTACGAATGATCGTAATGTTCTGCTCTACCGCTGCTAATTTAATTTCACGCAACAATTGATCGCTCATGCGCGCTTTAATGGTGAGTGCTTCAGTACTTGGCTCACTAAAAACAGTGCTGCGGTAAGTCTTTTCAAGTAGCGTTAAGGCTAAATCTAACGATTCTTGATTACGAAACTTAAGAATTACTCGCTCATTGATGAAACGCACTGACTTATAGCGGATCTTTTCTTTGCGTAAATCAGACTTAAAATCCAGCACCATTTGTTGATGAGTCGTTTTAAGGAGATCGTTCATATCAACTTCCATCAGGAAGTAAATACCACCGCGTAAATCAAGCCCAAGATTTAGCGGTGAAGCGCCGATCGCATTTAACCAACCGGGTGTGGTTGGCGCCATATTTAAAGCAACGGTAAATTTATCACCCAGTATTTTAACCGCTAATTCACGCGCTTTAAGCTGTGAATCAAGACCGTTAAACCGGGCTAGAATTTGGCCATTTTCAAGCGTTACCGACTTAATGTCAGCACTATCACCTAAGCGTGATTTAACCCGCTCAAAGGTTGCAACATTAACATCAGCACCACGAATGCCTGATATTTGCAGCGCATGATCTGGTTCATACAGATTAGGCACCGCATAGAGAAAACCGATAGCGACCGTTAAGGCCACTAACAGGGTTTTCCATAGAGGGTATTTATTTAACATCTCTATTCCCTGAGTTATAGCGACTTCATTGTGCCCTTTGGCAATACCGCTGTAATGTAATCTTTCTTAATAGTGATTGTTAATTGATCGCTAATCGCGATAAGTAAGTAATCATTGTCTTCAGAAATTTTAGCAATCTTACCGATGATCCCACCGTTAGTAAGCACTTCATCGCCCTTGGCCATTGAAGACATTAAATCTTTGTGATCTTTAGCGCGCTTTGATTGTGGACGAAAAATCATAAAGTAAAAAATAAGACCAAATACCGCAATCATAATTAAGCTGGCGTATTCACCACCTGGTGCTGATGTTGCGCCTTCTGCGGCCATTGCACTTGAAATAAACATAACTTACCCTTCCTATTATTATTAACTAACTTTAAAAATTAAAAATCTAATGCCGGCACTTCTTTGCCTTGACGGCTATAGAAATGCTCAACGTATTTTTCCAGTCTATTTTCTTCAATCGCACTACGTAATTCAGTCATGATACGTTGATAAAAACGCAAATTATGAATCGTATTTAAGCGAGCGCCTAAAATTTCATTACATTTATCAAGGTGATGTAAATAACCTCGAGAGTAGTTTTTACAGGTATAACAATCACATTCACTATCTAGTGGTGACGTATCAGTCTTGTGTTTAGCGTTACGAATTTTGACAATTTCGCTAGTGGTAAACAAATGACCGTTTCTGGCATTACGCGTTGGCATCACACAATCGAACATATCAACACCACGGCGTACACCCTCGACTATATCTTCAGGCTTACCCACGCCCATCAAATAACGAGGCTTATCTTCGGGTAAACGCGGTAATACATGGCGCAAAATACGGTGCATGTCTTCTTTGGGCTCACCCACGGCTAAACCACCAACGGCATAGCCATCAAAACCAATGCCGGTTAGTCCAGCCATTGAAATGTCACGTAAGTCTTCATAGACACCGCCTTGAATAATCCCAAATAATGCATTTGGATTCTCCAAGCGGTCAAACTCATCACGTGAACGTTGAGCCCAGCGTAGTGACATTTCCATTGAGTCTTTCGCTTCATCCCACGTGGCAGGGTAAGGCGTACACTCATCAAAAATCATCACAATATCGGAGCCAAGATCGTACTGAATACTCATGGAAACTTCGGCATCCATAAAGACTTTCTCACCATTGATTGGCGAACGAAAATGAACACCTTCCTCAGTGATTTTACGCATCGCACCGAGGCTAAATACTTGAAAACCACCTGAGTCGGTTAAAATCGGTCCTTGCCAACTCATAAAGTTATGCAGACCACCATGAGCACGCATCACTTCCATGCCAGGGCGTAACCATAAATGGAAAGTATTGCCCAATAAGATCTCAGCGCCACTTTCTGTCACTTCTTCAGGCGTCATGCCCTTTACTGTGCCGTATGTGCCAACAGGCATAAATGCTGGAGTCTCAACCGTACCGCGTTCAAACTGGAGCTGACCACGACGTGCGCGACCATCTGTACTTATTAATTTAAATTTCATAATTCACCTTGTCAGAAAAACAGTCTGACTTGTTCTACTTATATTGAGATAAGGGTTAATAGCCGTATTTTCAAGGGCTAGCAACCGAAATATTAATTTGTTTGCTTGGTAATAAACATTGCATCACCATAACTAAAGAACCGATATTGCTCTTTAATCGCATGTTGATAGGCTGCCATCACATGCTCATAGCCAGCAAAGGCACTGATAAGCATGATTAAGGTTGACTCGGGTAAGTGGAAATTAGTCACCATCGCATCGATCACATTAAACTGGTAACCTGGATAAATAAAGATATCGCTATCACCATAAAACGGCACCATGTCTTGGCCATTCTCTTTAGCTTGTTTAGCCGCACTTTCAATTGAACGCACTGAGGTGGTACCGACAGCGATCACCCGCTTGCCATTAGCTTTGGTGATATTTATTTTATCAACCACGGCTTGCGACACTTCAATGTATTCTTTGTGCATCTTATGATCTAAGATATTGTCGACCTTAACTGGTTGAAAAGTGCCAGCACCGACATGGAGCGTCACAAAGGCTATTTCAATACCCTTTGCGGCCAATGCGGCCATCATCACATCATCAAAATGTAAGCCAGCCGTTGGTGCAGCTACAGCACCAGGATTTTTGTTATAAACCGTTTGATAGCGTTCTTTATCGCTATCCTCATCGGGTCGGTCAATATACGGAGGTAATGGCATGTGCCCCACCGCTTCTAAAATTTCAATCACGTTACGCGGATCATCAAACCTTAATTCAAATAAGGCATCATGACGCGCCACCATTGTGACATTAACGCCGCCATCGAGGATGATCTGCGAACCAGGTTTCGGCGATTTACTCGCTCGAACATGCGCTAGCACACTATGTTCATCGGTCATCCGCTCTACTAGCACTTCAAGCTTGCCGCCACTGGCCTTTTGGCCAAAAATGCGCGCAGGTATAACCCGAGTGTCATTAAAAATCATTAAATCACCAGGATTAAGACTTTCAAGCAGGTCAGGAAATTGATCATCGCTCAATTCGCCCGTATTGCCATTTAAACCTAATAAACGGCTAGCAGTGCGCTCTGGTTGAGGATAACGAGCGATTAACTCATTAGGTAATTGAAAAGAAAAATTTGATACTTTCATCGATATAATTAGTCACAAAAAATTAGCGTGGCTAGTCTATTATCGACACAGTGAGATAGCAAGCATTCAAGGCCACATAATTAACGGAATTGGTATAATTAACGTTGTACCTGACCCCACTTTATGGGTTAGCGGCTGTGGAGTGATACCAGTAGTTCGGCTTCGGCTCTTGGCAGTTCGCATTCTTGGACAATTTCGTCGACTCCAGCACCGCGTTCGACGAGTTTCATCGCATGTGAGTAGAGTTTTGATTGGGGATCATGATGTTGAGATTGGATTTCTTGCTGACGTTCGATGGTTTGCGCCAATTTACCCTCAAGTTCCTCTACTCGAGTGCCGACACCTAAGGCACCACAGCGAATTTCGTGAAGTTCAGTTTTTAAGTTACCAATTTGGCGTTGCTGCTCTTTAAACAGTAATTTAAGTGCTTCAACCTGCCGTTTAAATCGTCGTTGCGACACAGTCGTAAATACTATAATAAAGATCAATAAGATGACAACAATGCCACTAACACTAGCTGTTACAACGATGTCAGTCATCTTTTTTATTGATCCTTATCCGTAAAGTTTTAGAACGAGCTTAGCTCATCCCATTCGTCATCACCTAACAACTTGTCAAGATCGACTAAGATTAGCAATTCATTTTCACGATTACAGACACCGCGAATAAACTTAGCACTTTCATCCGTGCCGACATTTGGCGCAGGTTCGATTTCAGATGCTTTCATGTAAACAACTTCAGCCACGCTATCAACTAATATACCAATAACTTGCTTGTCCGATTCAATAATTACCACTCGGGTATTATCGGTAATTTCATCAGGCAATAATCCGAAACGAGAGCGAGTATCAATAACGGTAACGACGCTACCACGCAGATTAATAATACCTAACACGTATGATGGTGCACCAGGGACTGGTGCAATTTCCGAATAACGTAAGACTTCTTGAACTTGCATTACGTTTACACCGTAGGTTTCATTTTCTAACCTAAAAGTAACCCACTGTAGCACTTCATCACTGTCGACTACGTTTCCTACGATATCTTTTTCTATACTCATTTGAACGTTCCTCTATGTTTCATTCGAAGCACTTCAATTATTATCCAATAATTGAGTGAGTGCGTCTACGGCCAAAAGGCCACACATCCGTTGTTTTACTGTTCCGGCCAACCATGGACTTTTAGCAATACCAGATCGCCATTTGATATCTTGATGATTTAAGGCTGAGCTATCGATGAGCTCTTCGCATAAAAGCCCCCAATTACTGTCACCCAATATAATAATATACTGATAATTTAACGATTTTTCTAGTTCAGAATTAATTTTTTCTCTCATTATATATTTTGCAGTATCAATAACACTGATATTTTGACCTCGCTCAATCTGCACCCCATAAAACCAGTCAGGTTTGCCAATCAGTTTAGTGACCTTTTTTAACGGATAAATTCCACGTAGCTTGACTAACGGCACCGCCATGGTAATTGGACCAACGCGAAAATAAAGTACGGGGAATTGGCTGGCCATTTGATCTTTTAATGGGTTATTACTTAACGGCGCTATTTTCACCGCCGTTTGTACCGTAACCTCAGGTTCTGAGACCGTCGCTACCAGTGATTGATCTATTTCAATCGTTGGAGCAACCTCAGTTACTTTGGCTAGCAATTGCGCTAGCGGTTTTTTTTCGAGTGCTGTTTTGGTTAAATTTTGATGACTGGCGGGTTCATCGAGTAAGGTCGAGAAAAAATCAGCAACGGCCTGCTGCGAACGACTATCTATCATGACCCACTTCGCTCAGTTGCAAGTATTTCTTTAGTTTCGGCCTTTTCTAGATCAATTAAATAATTGAGTAACAAACCATAAGCAACCACACCGCGACTTCTTGGCTTAAACTGCGGTAACGGCAAATGTTTTTCACTGGCATCTCTAAATTTGGTATCAACGGGAATAACCAAATCCCACACTCGATCGCTAAATTCGTCACGCATTTTAGTCAAAGATGCCGTTGCGGCACCCGTTCGACGATCGTACATCGTTGGCACTATAAGATAATTATAATGATTATTCTTAGAGCGCTGCATGATAAGTAAGGTTTTTATCATCCGCTCCAAGCCTTTAAAAGCTAAATATTCGGTTTGAACAGGCACCAAAATTCGACTACTTGCGGCAAGAGCATTGACCATTAAAACACCAAGTACTGGTGAACAATCGACAATGGCGTAATCATAGTCTGATTTAACACACCCAAGGATCCGTTTTAGAATCAATCCCATCCCTTCTTGATGGCCCATCTCCCGATCGAGTGTTGCTAGGGCCATTGACGATGGAATTAAATCAATATTTTCAATGTGAGTTTTTAGAATAACCCGTTCGAGCAATCTTGAGATGAATTTTTCAGGGCAAGTAAACAAATCGTAGAGGCTGTATTTTAGTTCGTCACAATCATAGCCAAGCGAGAAGCCCATTGAGGAGTGCGGATCGACATCAACCAGTAATACTCGTTGACCTTTTTTGGCCAGTATACCCGCGAGAGTCAGTGCCGTGGTGGTTTTACCAACCCCACCTTTTTGATTGGCAATAGTCCATATCTTCACCTATTGATCCTCGTCCCTGGTGGTGATCCGAATACCACCGTGTGGTAATTTAATCGTTTTCACTTGATTACTTTCACTAGCATTGTTAACGATATCGCCTTGAGCTTGCTTGACTTTGTCATGTTGATTGTCATTTTGTACCAGCTCTAGGTCCGGTGCAGGCTGCCAACCGAACCGACTTATTGCTATAACGACTCGGCGATTGGTCGCTCGTGACTGAGCCGTCTCATTGATGATTTTAGGTCTATATTGGCCATAAGCCTCAATCGCTAATCTTTGAGGTTCAACATTTAATTGCTGTAGCAATTCAACAATCGCACTGGCCCGAGCCGATGACAATTGCCAGTTTGACTTAAATTGCTCATTATTAATCGGTTGAGAGTCGGTATAACCGCGCACGTGAACGTAGTTATTAGCAGGTGCTATCGTTTTTATTACCTTCTTTAGTAAAATTTTAGTCGAGTTACGGGTAGTTGCACTACCACTATCAAAGAGCAGCCCACTGCTAAACTCAATGGTTAACCAATTATCGTCTTGTTCAATTTTGGCATACCCTTCCTCTAATACTTCGAGTAAATCCGTTTGTAATTTTTCTTTCATTGACGAAAAGGGGGTGCCAAGTAACTGTTTATCAATATTAACTAATTGACTGTTTCCTTCAGCTGGACTAACTCCAGCTTCCGCTAATAAACCTTGGTTGTGTTGTTCAAGTTCGGAGAGTTTATCACCTGCGGTTAACAGCGCGTCACTCGAGTTCATCACTAAACTACCTTTAGCGCCTTGCTTATCGTTGCCTTCAAGATGAAAAATAACGCCAAGGGAATCAGATAGTATTTTATGATTTTCATTTTGGGCGCTTTTCTGGGGGGCACTTTTCAGAGCTATAGTCTGCAGTACCA